>NZ_JBQQBR010000010.1:0-273819 GCF_052245935.1 Nonomuraea sp. 3N208
GGTCATGGCGCTCAGTTTGAGCCTTCCGCTCGGCGGAGGTCAGTGCGCTGTGTCACAGGTCCCGCATGACAGAAGTCAGCTCTCCCACCAAGTCGGCGTGGCCGTCGTCGGCCAGGTCGGGCAAGGCATGTGTCCATACCGCCTGCCTTACCGCCCGGGCCGCTGGGCCGGCGCCTCCTGTGAGATCTGGGGGTGCCACCGGAATACGGTGGCCGCGCGGCAGGAACTTCTCGGACAGAGGCTTTCGGACGGCGTTGCCGACCCGGTGGCGAATCTCGTCGGCTACCAGCAGCACGCCGTCTGGCTCACCCGCGGCGAGCTGGAAGAGATAATCAGCGAGTTCCGTCGCGTGATCCTGCCCCTGCCGACCAACCAGCCAACTCCGGCTCAGCCGATCTTTTTCCCGGTCGAACAGCCACCTTGCCGAGCCCCACCCCGGGTGGAATCCGGGGGCGGGTGGAGACGGCACACACCGGTGCGACGGATGCTGTCGTCATGAATCACCACTGCCGCATTGAGGTCGACGGACCGCTGCCCGCGGGCCTGCACGAGGAGATGTCACGGCGGTTCGGGCTGGTCCAGGTGCGCCATGACCGGCGCCGGACCGTACTCAGCGATCTGACATTGGACCAGGCCGGACTGCGTGCCCTGCTCGATCTGCTGTGGGACGCGGGCGTACGGGTGCGCGCCGTGACGACCGCCGATCCCGGCACCGACTCCGGCGTGGTGCAGGAAGATACGCCGCCAGCCGACCAGGGGTGATGCCGAACCACAACCGTCAGGAGGACCGTACGCCACCGGCCTTCAGACCACGTCGGTCGTCTGGGGCACGCCGGGCACGGCGAGCAGCTATTACAACCGCAGCAAGTGCGCGGAACCGGCTCACCCGCCTGCACCTGACGCCGGCGCTCGACGACCTGTTCGCCCGGACCCGCCAGGCGGCACGCGCGGGCGCGAAGGTCGTCGCGTGGTCCGAGGCCGCGGGCTACGTCTTCAAGGAGGAGGAGGCCGCCTTCCTGCGACGCGCCGCGGGGGTCGCGCGCGAGGAGGGCATCTACCTCGCGGTCGGCGTGATCGTCATCCTGCCGGGTGCCGGCGACCCGACGAACGAGAATCGGTCGATCCTCATCGACCCGTCCGGCCACGTCCGCTGGGACTATGCCAAGGCGACCCTGGTCCCCGGGGACGGCAACGCCCTCGGTCCCGGCGTCCCACCGATTGTGGACACGCCGTACGGCCGCCTGTCCACGGTCATCTGCTTCGACGCGGACTTCCCATGGCTCGTCCGGCAGGCGGGCCGCGCGGATGTCGATGTGCCGCTGGTGCCGTCGAGCGGCTGGGGGCCGATCGGTCCCGTGCACGCCGACATGGCCGTCGTACGCGCGATCGAGAACGGTGTGTCGATCCTGCGTCCGACCAGGAAGGGCACTTCGATCGCCATCGATCCGCAGGGACGCACGCTCGCTATGGCCGACTACTTCGTAGGCGACGACCAGACGATGACGGCGTCGATTCCCACTGCGGGCACACCGACTCCGTACGTCGCCGCCGGTGACGCCGCCGGATGGGCCTCGATCGCCGGCCTCGTCATACTCGGCGCCCTAGCCCTGATCACCCGCCGCCGGAGGAGGCGCTGAACGGCATGTACGTACCGAGTGTGTCCGTCTCGGGCACAGGATTACCCATGAAGCAGCGCTTCTCGACGCCGGACAGATTAACGTGTCATAGCCCCGAAACGGCGTTGATGCGCTCGGGTTCCGGAACGTGTCCACGTCGCGCAACACCGGCTGAATCCTGCTGCTGGCAGCGGCTCTGCGGCCGCAGCTGGCCGCCGATTACCACCAGGCGGAGATCGAGCTCGGCCACCAATTCACCCACAAACTGTCCATGGGTGAGATCCTCGCCGGTCTGCGTTGCCGCGCACCTGGAGGCCGACGACGACCTCGCCGCCGGCGACGCCAAGAGGCAGCTGCGGGAGATGGCCCGGGACCACATCGCCGGCGGGCGATGCGCCCAGGCCGTGCTCGACAAGGGCGTCAAGCCGTGGAGCGGAATCCGCGCGAGGAGCTCCGCCTGCTCCGGGACGCTGACCGCCACGGTGTCGGGTAGCCGCGGGCGATTCCCGCGGAATCGTCAGGCCGACGCTCAGGCTGGACCACGCTGATTCGAGCCCCCTGCACGCGAGCGGATCCCTCTCCGTCTGTTGGGGTGACGGCCTGCATATTCCGCGCACAGGGCGCTCGCTGCGCTCGCGTCCTGCGGATCGTCCTTCGTCCGACCCTGTGCGCGTGGGCTCACGCCGGCCCAGAAGACTCCGCTGGCGCTCCGGTTCTGGGCTGGCGCTCGCCCGTTGGTGGGAGATCTAATCCGGCTGCCGTTCAACCCGCTCACCTACGACGCCGGCGGCGCTCCCTACCTCGACTTCTACATGCACAAACTCAAGAAGGAGCACCGCATCCCACTCGACACGGTCGCTGAGCAGGCCATCCGCCGCCAGCAGCCATACGTCGCAGACCGCTGGCCGAGCGGCAGCCCCTGGCTGTTCCCCGGATTGTTCGGCAATGCCAGCGGCACTCGGCACTACGCCTACGCGACCGTCGTGCGACGCATCGATGTCTGGGTGGATCAGTGCAAGGTTCTGGACGAGTACGGTCAGCCGGTGCGGATTACCCCTCACCAGTTTCGGCACACCCTTGGCACCCGCATGATCAACGAAGGGGTCGCCCAGCACGTCGTCCAGCGCCTTTATGGGCACGAGAGCGCGGAAATGACCACCGTCTATGCCCGGCTCACCGACCAAACGTTGCGCCAGGCGTTCGACGAGTGGAGCAGCAAACGCGTCAACATCCATGGGCATGTCGTCCTGTACGACCCCGGCGACGAGGCCACCTGGATCAAAGAACGCCTCGCCCGGGCCAAGCAGACCCTACCCGACGGCTATTGCGGCCGCCCGCTCCAGCAAGCATGCCCGCATCCCAACGCGCTTGCCTGACCTGCGACGACTTTCTGACTGACGGCCAGTTCCTGGATCAGCACCGTGATCAGCTAGCGCGCACCCGCAAGCTCATCGCCGCTGGCCAGGCCTGTGGCAACCAGCGACTGGTAGAGATGAACCAGCGCGTCGAAATCAGCCTGACCCGCGTGATCGACACCATCGAAGAGTTGGAGGCGCGGTCATGATGCCCGATAACACGCGCTACCTGCGCGCTGCCGAGCAGCAGCGCCGAGCACGGCTCATAGACCAAGCTCGCGAGGCGATCCAGTGTCTCGATGGCGCCGGGGACGCCATCACGGTCGCCGCGGTCGTCCGTGCCTCCGGCGCCTCACGCGCCTTCCTCTACCGGGTTCCCGAACTGATCGAGGAGATTCAGAGGCTACGAAACCTTCAACAGCGCTCCGGACAGCGGCATCCTGCCCGCCAGCGCATGACGGATCCCTCCAAGGAGGCCCGCATTCGCCAGCCAACCACCATCAACGGCGAGCTCAGGGCCGAACTCCAACGACTCCGAGCGCAGAATGCGCTACTTCTGGGCCGACTCCGAGAACACGCGGCCAGCCGGCATTTCGACCACGATTACCCTCCGGAGCAGGTGAGTTGACATGCCCTACGGAGTTCAAGCTGCCGCCGCTCAGCGACGAACGCGGTAGCGGATGTGGGTTGCCTCCGGGGTGTCGATCACCCGAACGATCTCCAACTCCACGCGCGATGGCAACACATCGAACAGCCGTCGGCCACCGCCGAACAGCACCGGAATCTGATGGATTTGCACCTCGTCCAGCACCCCGGCCTCGATCGCCCGCTGCGCGGTGTAGGCGCCGATCACATGCACGTTCCGGTCCCCGGCAGCGGCCTTCGCCTGAGCCATCGCGCTGGCGATTCCATCAGTCACGTACGTCACCAGTGGATAGTTCGCGACGGACGGGTCAGGCGGCCGATGACTCAGTACAAAAATCGGGATCTCCTCACCGTGATGATTACCACCCCAGTGATCGGCCTGCTCAGCAGTACGCCGTCCCGAGAGGACCGCACCGGCCGCTTCTATCTCGCCGAGTAACTCCCCGGCCGGCCCGGACTGACGGAACTTCCCATCCGGCGTAAGGGCCCAATCGTGCAGTATGAAGCCATCGCCGCCGGGGTTATTTGGTTTGTCGTTCGGACCCGCGATGTACCCGTCGAGCGACACCGACATATCAAGCACTGATTTCGACACTTCGACCTCCTGTGGTCTCGATCCAACCGGTTTCCACGTTCTGTAGAGCCCGCATGGCGGCATTACTCATCGGCCGGCCGAACCCAAACCGTAAGCCAAGGCATCAGCCCTTACAAACGTGCACCTGGACCGCCCAGTTGCTCTCGGCTGGTGGGCCGCGGGCAAGAACGAAGCGCCGCAAGTCACAGACCTTCTCCTACGGAAGTGCGCCTGACCAGGCCAGTGACCGGACATTTTCCGGGCTTTGGAGGGCAATCAAGGCAGCGGGGCTCGCCAGCGAGATCGGGACAGGCCCTGCCACCGTCCCTCATGCTGAGCGACTGGCTCCCGGCGTGGACGAGCGCGCCGCGGCGACGACGCGCAGAACTCAGCGCAGGCTCGCTGGCCTGCCTGGCTGGTGAGGTGGTACTCCGCTCTCCTTCGCGTCTGGCAGGACGTGGTGCGGGTGCGGTACCTACCAGCGGTCAGTGTGCGCCTACGGCGAGAGGGCGGCAATGACCCAGGGCAAGGTCCTTTCGCGTCCACGTGACCAGGTCCGAACGCCCCGCCCCCAGAGCACGGGTTACACGACGTCGTGCTCCTGATCAGGCGGGTGGGCACGTGCGACACGCGGGCCTGCCGTGGTGGCCTGCCCGACCAGCGACAGAGCTCTTTCGTCCCCATCTGGCTCTGCCGCTACTGCGTGTACGCCGACGCAGCTCAGAGACATGTCTTCGAGGCAATCCTCCAGCTCAAGACACCTAACAAGCATCAAGATGCGGGGAACAAGTGAGCAGAAGAATCCCTGGCGCCTGCCGTCGCGCGTCCAGGCGAGATCGGTCACGGTGCTCGGCGCGGCAGCCGTACGCCACAGCTCGCGGCCGGTGTGGTCGAGCACCACGGCGGTACGGCCGTCGGCGATGGCGAGCCGGTCGGGCGCGGCCCAGCGTGCACGCGAGGACCAGCGGCCGCTCTTGCGCAGGACTTCCCGTCCCGTGGCGAGATGCCAGAGGCAGTATCCGAGAGGCCCGGTCACTGCGAGGTGGGCGGCATCGGGGGACAGCGCAGCGTGCAGGGCGCCGCCGGGCATCAGGTAGCGTCGTCCACGCCGACCTCGCCGAACTCGTTCTCGATGACGGCGATGCGCTTGCCGTGCTCCTCCGTGAGGATGCGGTTGAGCAGGGTGGTCTTGCCGGATCCGAGGAATCCGGTGAGCACGGTGACCGGCACACGGTCGTTACTCATCGTGTTTGTCCTTTCGCAGATGATTTAGGGCGAGCGCCAGCGCGTAGCAGGCGACGAGGGCGAGCACGACGGTGGCGCCGGAGGCCAGGCGCCAGCCGTACAGGACGGAGGCCCGGTAGCTGATCTCGAGTCCGGTCCAGGCGGCCACGCCTGCCAGGCCGCAGGCGAGCGGCACGATCAGGGGCAGGCGATGGCTGAGCAGCCGGGCGGTCGCGGCCGGCACGATGAGAAGCGCGATGACCAGGAGGGTGCCCACCGCCCGCGCTCCGGCCACCACGACCAGCGCGGCGAGCACGTTAAGCAGCAGGTCGAGCAGCCGAGTCCGATACCCCTGGGCCCGCGCCGTCACCGGGTCGAACGCGGTCAGCACCAGCGGCCGCCAGCACAGGGCCAGCGCGATCAGGACGAGCACGGCGAGCAGGGCGGTCTCCGCCAACTGTGCGGGACTGGTGAACAGCACCCGGCCGAACAGGAAGGCCGTCAGGTCGGCGGTGTAGGAGGCCCGCTGCGAGACCATCACCACGCCGAGCGCGAACATGCTGGTCAGCAGCACCGCCAGCCCGGTGTCCGCGCGGACCCGCGCCGACAACGCGGTGAAGGCGACCGCGGTGAGCACCGCTGCCACCAGCGCGCCAGGCAGCACACCGGTCTCCCCGCCCAGGACGAACCCGGCCACGACCCCAGGGAACACCGCATGCGCGATGGTGTCGGTCGAAAACGCCAGTCCGCGCAGCATGACCAGGGTGCCCACCGGCCCGGCCACCAGGGCCAGCAGCACCAGCACGGCCAGCGCCCGCGCCAGGAACGGCGCGTGCAAGGCGCTCATGATGCCATGGCCTGGTAGACGCCTTGGGGTTCCAGCACCTGTGTCGCGCTGCCGAACGCGCGCACGGTGGTCCTGAGGAGGCAGGCAAGGTCGCAGGCCCGCCGCGCCAGGCCGAGGTCGTGGGTGGCGATCACGATGGTTGCCCCGCCGGCCCGCAGGCTCGACAGGGTTTCCAGGATGGATTCCTGGCTGGCGGAGTCGACGCCGTTGAAGGACTCGTCCAGTAGCAACAGTCGTGGTTCGGCAGCGATCGCGCGAGCCAGCAGGACCCGCTGGCGCTGGCCCATCGACAGCGTTCCGAACCTGTCCTTGGCCCGGGCGGCCAGCCCGACGCGTTCCAGCGCCGCCGCGGCGATCTCCCGGTCGCGCCGGCCGGGCCGGCGCAACCATCCGATCGCGCGGTAGCGGCCCATGAGTACCACCTCGCTTGCGGTGACCGGGAAGGTGGCGTCCAGCGTGTCGGCTTGCGGCACGTAGGCCACTTGTCGGCGGGAATGCGGGGGGTGCCGGCCGAGCACCCGGATCGCTCCGCTGTGTTCGACCAGCCCGACAGCGGTCTTGATCAGGGTGGACTTGCCGGCGCCGTTGGGTCCGACGAGGGCGAGCGCGCTGCCGTGCGGCAGGGCGAACGTCACCTCGTCCAGGACCGTTCTGGTGCCGTAGGTCACCGACAGCCGCTCGCAGGCGAGCGCGGGCTCAGCCACCGAGGGCTCCGACGATCGCCTCGGTGTTGTGCCGCATCATGCCGATGTAGGTGTCGGCCCGGCTGCCGGCCGGGCCGAGCGAGTCGCCGTAGAGGGAGTCCTCGCCGCCCACGACCTTGACCCCTGCTTCCGCTGCCAGGACCTGGGCGGCTTTGGGCGGCACGGTGGATTCGGAGAAGATCGCTTTGACGCCGGTTTTGCGGATGGCGGTGACCAGGTCGGAGAGGTTCTTGCCGGTGATCTCGGCGGAGGTGTCGAAGCTGGGGATGATGGCGCCGACGTAGGTCAGCCCGTAGCGGTCCAGGTAGTAGCCGAAGGCGTCATGGTTGGTGACGACCTTCCGATCGGCCTGAGGGATGGTTGCGATGCGTTGCTTGATCCACTCGTCGAGCCGGTCGAGTTCGGTGTCGTAGGCGCGGCGACGCTGGGCGAACGTGGCGGCGCGCGACGGTAGGGCCTGGGCCAGCGCCTTCTCCATGTTGGCCGCCATCACCTTGGCGTTCGCCGGGTCGTGCCAGATGTGCGGGTCGTACTCGCTGTGCTCGGGATCCTCCCCGTCTGCTTCCTCTGCCTCATGGTGGCTCTCTTCCTGGTGGTGGCCCTCGCGCAGGGTAGCTCCCCGACTGGCGTCGACCACCGTGCCGCTGTTACCGGCGGCGGTCACGGCCTGGTCCAGCCACGGCTCGAAGCCCAGACCGTTCTTGATCACCACCTGGGCGGCGGCAAGGGCCTGCAGGTCGGCGGGAGAGGGGTCGAAGTCATGCGGGTCGACATTGGGCTTGAGCAGCTGGGTGACCCGTACGGCGTCGCCCCCCACTTGCCGTGCGACGTCCGCGATCTGGGTGGTGGTCGCCACGACGGCGATCGTGGTCTCGGTCTGCGTGGCCGGCGCCGCCGGGCCTGCGCACGCCGCCGAGGACAGGATCGCCAGAATCGCGGCACCCAGACGCACTGGCTTGAGCACGGTTTCTCCTCGGTCAAGAAAGGGGCTGGTGCATTCCGCTCAAACCATGTAGGAAAATGAAAACCATTGTCAAGTCGGGGAGATGTGCAAATTGGTCGACACGGCACGCTGGCAGGCGCTGCTCGGCGACGTCGGCATCCGGGCGACCACGCAGCGCGTGCTGGTGCTGGACGTCTTGGCCGAGCACACCAGGCCGATCAGCGCCCAGCAGATCCACGCCGAGTTGTACGAACGGGGCGAGCCGATCGGCCTGACCACGGTGTACCGGACGGTGTCGTCGCTGGCCGAGGTCGGCCTGGTCCACGTGTTCCCGCAGGCCGGAGAGGCCACCTATCGGCTGTGCGGCCCGGCCAGGCATCACCATCTCATCTGCCGGATCTGCCGGCTGGTGATCGAGCGCTCGCAGGAGGACGACGTGGACGGCTTCCACGCAGAAGAGATCTACGGCATCTGCGCGGCCTGCCGGAGGGGCACGTGAGCAGCTTCGCCTGGCGCGCCCTGTGCGAACTCGTCCTGGTAGGGGCCGTTTGCGGCGGGCTCGGCGTCCACGTGGTGCTGCGCCGGATGGCCTACACCGCCGACATGCTCTCCCACGTCATGCTTCCCGGCGCCGTCGCCGCCAGCCTGGCAGCCGCCGACCTCCGCATCGGCGCCGCTGCTGCGGTGCTCGTAGCAGGCACCGTGGTTGCCACGCGGCCCTCCTTGGCAGGGAAGGCGGCGCACACTACGACCACCGGGGTCGTGGTCAGCGGGGCTCTGGCCGCCGGAGCCGCGCTGACGTCCCTCTCGGACGGCTTCCGGGTCGATCTCGCGGCGGCGCTGATCGGCTCGCCACTGACCGCCACCACCGCTGACATCGCCATCTTCGCCGGCGTGAGCCTGGTCGTCGTGGTCACGTTGGCCCTGTTCGGCAAGGAACTCCTGCTGGCGGCCTTCGACCCGGCCGGATGTCGAGCACTCGGCTATCCGGCGCGCGGCCTCGATGCCCTCCTCCTCACGCTCCTCGGCGCGGTCCTGGTGGCAGCCGTCCCGGCGGTCGGCTCCATCCTGCCTCTGGCCCTGATTGCGGGCCCGTCCGGCGCCGCACTGATGTGGACGCGCCGGGTCCTGCCCGCCATGGCGCTCGCCGCTGTTCTCGGTGCGGGAGCCGGAGCCTGCGGACTGGTTCTGTCCCTGCACTACCGCCTGGCCGCCGGCGCCACCGTCGCCCTGCTGTGCGGTCTGATCTTCCTTGTCTCCTACGCGAAGACGCGGATCTCAACGCAAAAGCATTGATAATCGTTATCGTTTCGGCCATGATGATCCACGCTGCCCGAATAGCCCGGTTTGGAGCAGCTCCGAAGAGCTCCACGCTGGCCGGCATGAGCCACGTGGGCGGGCATCGCGCGAAAGGACTGCGCACGTGAAACGAGTCGCCACGGCGGCCCTGCTGGGAGTCGCACTCGCGGCCGGCATCACCACACCGGCCTCAGCAGAGGATCCCCCCACCACCACCCGGGGCGGGAAAGCGGTATCCAGCCACACGATCACCCTGGTCACCGGCGACGTCATCCGCCTGGTCACCTACGCCGATGGCAGCCAGGACGCCGCGGTGGACGGCAGGACCGGCAAGGCGGACAACTGGGACATCACCGAGATGGACGGCCAGCTCCACGCGATCCCCGCCAAGGCGGAGCCGTACCTGGCCGCCAAGGTCTTGGACCGGGACCTGTTCAACCTCACCGAACTGGTCGCCTCCGGCTATGACGACGCCTCGCGCAAGCATTTACCCGTACTCGCCACCTACGGCAAGAGCGTGCGCGCGGCCGCGGCGCGCCAGCCGGAGGGCGCCACCAAGGACAAGACCCTGCCCAGCATCAACGGCGCCGCACTGGAAGTGGCCAAGGACAAGGCCACCGCCTTCTGGGACGCCACGGTCCAGGAAGGCCGGAACAAACTCGACGGCGGCCTGGCGGGCATCTGGCTGGACCGGAAGGTCAAGGCCACGCTCGACCGGAGCGTCCCGCAGGTCGGCGCGCCCAAGGTGTGGGCCAGCGGCTTCGACGGGACGGGCGTCAAGGTCGCCGTGCTGGACACCGGCATCGACGACACCCATCCCGACCTGGCCGGCCGGGTCAAACTGAAGGCCAACTTCACCGAGGAGGCCGACGCCTACGACGACCACTTCCACGGCACCCACGTCGCCTCCACCATCGCCGGAACCGGGACGGCCGGCGGCGGCAAGGGCGTGGCACCTGGAGCCGATCTCCTCGTCGGTAAGGTGCTCGACCAGCACGGCGACGGCACCGAGTCGCAGGTCATCGCCGGCATGGAATGGGCCGTCGCGCAGGGCGCGGAGATCGTCAGCATGAGCCTGGGCGCGCCGGCGACGGACGGCACCGACCCGATGGCGAAGGCGGTGGACCGGCTTTCGGAAAGCGGCACGCTGTTCGTCGTCGCGGCCGGCAACAACGGGCGGGCGCGCACCATCAACACGCCGGGATCGGCGACCTCGGCCCTGACCGTCGGCGCCGTCGACGGCAACGACGCGCTGGCCCCCTTCTCCAGCCGCGGCCCCAGGCGCGGGGACAACGCCCTCAAGCCGGACATCACCGCACCGGGCGTGGACATCACCGCGGCCCGCACCCACCCCAGGGACGGGTCCACCGAGTGGACGCCGTACCTGGACGCGAGCGGCACCTCCATGGCCACACCGCACGTCGCGGGTGCGGCAGCCCTGCTCAAGCAGCAACACCCCGGCTGGAAGGGCCGGCAGCTCAAGGCCGCGCTGATGAGCAGCGCCACGCCCAACCAGGCCAACTCCGTCTACGAGCAGGGCGCGGGCAGGCTGGATGCGGACCGGGCGCACCGGCAGTCCGTCCAGGTGTCGCACGGCTCGCTGGACTTCGGCTTCCACGACTGGCCGCACGATCCGGCCGCTGCGCCGATCGTCAGGACCCTGACCTACACCAACCCCGGCGCACAGGAGGTCGCGCTGACCGTCGCGCCGAGCGGGCCGTTCACTCCGGACGCCACCACGCTCACCCTCCCCGCGAACGGATCGGCCGAACTCAAGGTCACCTACAACGCGACGGCCGTGGAACCCGGCAACCACAGCGGATGGCTGACCGCCGCGGCGCAGGACGGCACCGTTGTCCGTACCGCACTCGGCGCCGTCAAGGAGGGCGAAATGTACGACGTGCGCGTCCCGGTCCTGGCCAGAAACGGTCAGCCGGCAGACGCGGGCACCGTGGAACTGTGGGGCGTCGATACTCCCTACTTCCAGGAGGTAAGGCTCCGGGACGACCCGGCTCCCGTCTTCCACGTCCCGCCGGGCCGCTATAGCCTCATGGCCTTCGCCGGCAAGCTGGACGCCTCCGGCAGGTGGTCGGTGGAGTTCTCCGTCTTGGGCAACCCCGAGCTCGAGGTGCGCGCCGACATGACCGTCACGCTGGACGCCCGGCAGGCCAATCCCGTACGGATCTCCACACCGAAGGAGAGCGAGGCGCGAAGCATCCGCGTCGGGTACCGGCGCGAGGCCGGAGGCCGGGGCATGACGCACTCGGGCCTGCTGATCGGCTTCTACGACACGATCTACGCCTCCCCGACCCCCCAGGTCACCACCGGGTTCTTCGAGTTCTACAGCAAGTGGGACCTGATGGCGCCCGACATCAAGGCGGAGGTGAACGGCACCGCACTCGATCTGGAGGTCATGGGCGTCATCGACTCGGTCCGCTTCGACGGACGCGCGAGGCTGCCGGTGACCTACGTCGGCTCCGGCCACCCCGAGGATTACGCGGGCAAGCGTATGCGCGGCCGGCTCGCGCTGGTCAAGCGTACGGACGGCGTGGACTACGCCGATCAGGTGCGCAATGCCGCCGACGCGGGCGCCCAGGCCGTGCTGGTCTTCAACGACCGGCCCGGTGTGCTCGCCGGATACGTCTACGACGGCAAGATCCCGGCATTCTGGACCGGCCAGGACGAGGGGCAGCGTCTGCTGGGCCTGCTGGAGAAGGGGACGGTACAGCTGGCGCTGGAAGGCATCCCCTACAGCCCCTACCTGTACGAAGGGATCTTCCCCGAGCAGGGCAGGATCCCGGAGAAGCTGACCTACGAGATCAGCCCGCGCACCGCCTCCCGGGCCATCGCCCGCTACACCAGCTCCGGCACCGGCTCCGACCACTACTTCATGGCCCGCTTCTACAAGCGCCCCTACCGGGACGCCGGCTTCGTCAGCGCCTTCGACTTCCCCGCCCCGTTCGTCAGGGAGGAATGGGTCACCGGCGGAGACACCGTGTGGAACCAGGAGGTCATCGAGGGAAAGGACTTCAGCCTCGGGAACGCGTTCTACACCGGCCGGCAGACCCACACGGCCGGACAGCAGCTGGAGACCACCTGGCTCGGCGCGGTGCTGCGACCCGGTCCCGCGGACTTCGACTTCACCGACCAGACGCCGCAGCCGCCCTCCAGGCACGAGGGTGACGGGCTGTTCTTCTCGATCGCCGGAGCGCTCGACAGTTCCTCCGCCCATCTGCTGCCCTATGCCATGGGGGCGAACGGCACCTCGCGGGCGAGGCTGTACCGCAACGACGAGCTGATCGCCGAGGAAGGGACCCTGAACCGTCAGGTCTTCACAGTGCCCCCGGAACCCGCCGCCTACCGGGTGGAACTCGACCAGGAGCACGACGGCACCGAGTGGGCGCTGTCCACCAAGGCCAGCACCGCCTGGACCTTCACCTCCGAACGACCCGCGCAGGGAGCGGCACAGCTGCCGCTGCTGTTCGTGGACTACAACCTCGGGCTTGACCTGCACAACACGGCACCGCGCCGCCTGCCGTACACCTTCGGGCTCAAGATAGGGCACCGCCTGCCACAGGGGCCCAAGATGGCCAGAGCCAAGATCTGGGCCTCGTTCGACGACGGCGCCACGTGGCAGGAAACCAAGACGCATGGCAGGGACGGCACGTACACCGTCGACGTCAGGCACCCGGCACGCGGCGGATCCGGATTCGTCTCACTCAGAGTCGAGGCCGCTGACTCGGCAGGCAACTCGGTGAAGCAGACCGTCATCCGCGCCTACCGGCTCCGCTGACTCTCGGGCGACAGAAAGTGGTGCGGGGTTCCCCCTCTTAGGCGAACCCCGCACCCTTGAGAAGGAAGGAAACGACCGCTCACCGGCGGGCCGGCCGAACTGCACGTCAAACCTGTAGATCAGGACCGGTTTGCGAGCCAGCGAGTGTGGCGTGTCGTCGTGGCAGGCCGGCTTCAGTGGTCGTCCCAATGCCTTTCGTGCAAGGCGTGACGGTGTCCGTCGTGCACATAGTCGACATGATCGTCATGCGGGACCGCCACGTGCCCGCACTCGGCCCCGTGCTCGTGGTCATGGCCCTCATGCGTGGCGTGCGACTTCGGCTCGCACTCGTCCACGTGATCGTCATGGATGCGGTGCAGGCAACCGTCGTGGACGTAGTCGACGTGATCGTCATGCGGGACGGCCACGTGCCCGCAGCCGGGTCCATGCTCGTGAGTGTGATCGACGTGCTCGCGGTGTTCGGCAGTCACTGACATAGCCAGACTCCCTATCGGTTCGTCACTGAAGATCCCTTATAGGGGTGTTCTGCCACATTTCAGGTTACGCCTTAAATCATGATATTGGGCCGATTCATACGCGGCAGCCGGGCCGACGCGCCGATCATGCCACGCCACCAGAAGCCGAACCGGGCCCGGTGAGCACGATCTATCTCGCCACGACCCAGCGCCGCAAGCGGCCATAGCCGGGGCGGGCGAACACCTGGCCCCGAACCGGAGACGGGGGACGGTCTGCCCGATCATCGAACGACCTGCCGCCACAGCTGGCTGAGGCCAAACGGGTCAACGAGAGCGGCAACGAAAGGCTGATCGGCTGCGATGTTGTCGGTCCAGGTCTACGCCGTCGAGATCGCGGGAGAGCAGTGATGGTGGATCTCGGTTTTTCGTCGGGCCCAGCCGTCCGGCCAGCGACTACCGCTTCATCGAGGTGACCGATGGCGACACCCCGACGATTGAGATGTCGATCCGGATGGTGTCGATCGACACCCCGGAAAGCCGGGTCGGTGGCAGCCCGCCCACGGCCCAGGCCACCCTCCAGGCAACCCGGCTTTCGCTGCGCTCACCCCGCCCAGCCATGCCGTGTCCAGGTAGACAGTCGTCCATGGAACGACGCAATTGAGGACAAGTCCGAGCACTCCGAGTTGGTTCTCCAGTCCGCGTGCGTAGCCGCGTGTATAAGCAGGATCTTCCGTACAGGACCACGACGTGCTTATGTGATCGTCTCGTTCAGGGTCTGGTGGCGGCCGGCGGTGTATTCAGTGGTGAAGATCTCTTCGCCCAGGATCTGGCGACAGGTTGCGGCGATTCTGTCGGCGTCGGCACGTTCCGCTGGGGACTGCGGGAGGGCGGTGGCCTCGCGGGACGCAGCCGCCGCACCGAGGAGCCGGGCGGCGTGGGCGTGGGCGCCCGCGAGGGCCACGGCCCCGGCCAGGCCCTCCGCGGCGGCGACCACGCTATGCGGGGCGTCGAGCTTGCGTGCCGCGCTGTACGCCTCCAGGTGCAGGGCGCGGGCGGCCTCGGCGTCGCCGCGTTCCTCGGCGGCGAAGCCGAGTTCGACCAGGACCATCGAGAGGTACAGGGGCTCGGCGCCGCCTCCTGACTTCGCCCGCCGTACCAGGTTGCCAAGGTGTTCCTCGGCGAGATCGAGCTCGCCCTGCCTGCGGGCGGCGTAGCCGAGGCCGATCTCGGCGAGGATCTCGCCGCCCGCGTAGTCCTGTTCCGTGGCGAGGCGGAGGGCGCGCTCGCACAGCTTCCAGGCCTTCGCGTAGTCGCCCAGTTGCACGTGGGTCCAGCCGAGCCAGGCGAGTTGACCGCTGACCTCCGGCCACAGGCCCAGCTCCTCCGCCATGTGCACGCCTTCCTCGTGCAGCCTGGCGGCGCGGTCGTTGTCGCCGGTCAGTTCTGCCAGGCCGCCCAGCCAGCCCGATGCCTGCAGTTGGCCCCATCGGTCGCCGAGTTCGGCGAACAGCTCCGCGCTTCTGGTCGCTGCCCGCTCGAGTACGGTCAGGTCGCCGCGTACGTGCGCGAACTGGGCGCGAGTGCTCAGCGCCGCCGCCTCGCCCCACCGGTCGCCCGCGGCGCGCAGGGCCTCCAGAGCCCTGTCGAGCAGGTCTTCAGCGGCTTCCATCTCACCCAGGTTCACCAGCGCGAAGGCCAGGAACCACGCGGCCCTGGCCCGCTCGCCCAGCTCTCCGGCGAACACCTCCGCTGCCTGCTCCCGGCGTGCCACCCACTCGGCACTCCCGCCCTTCAGAACGGAGATGCCCATAAGCCACGCCATCGCCACAGACCGCACCCCGCCACCCGCTGCGGTGAGGGCGGTTTCGAGTGAGCGACTGGCTTCGGTCGGGCGGCCGCGGAGGTACCAGTACCAGGTGAGGGCATTGGCGAGACGGAGGGTCAGCTCCGGGTGAGCGCCGTCCACGACGGCGCGGAGGTTGGCGGCCTCCGCGTCGAGCAGGCCAAGCCACTGGCGCTGGTCGGGGCCGTAGAGGTGGGGGGCGGCTCGTTCAGCGAGATCGGTGTAATAAGCATGGTGACGGTGCCGTACCTCATTCAGGTCGCCCGCCTCTCGCATGCGTTCCACGCAGTAGGCGGCGACGGACTCCAGCAGGCGGAAGCGGTTTCCCGCCCTGGCCACCAGCGACCTGTCGACGAGGCGGGCGAGCAGGTCGAGGACGTCATCGGCGGCCACGCCGTCGCCGGGGCACACGGCCTCCGCCGCCTCCAGGATGCACCCGTCGGCGTGTACGGCCAGGCGGCGCAGCACGAGCCGCTCCTGCTCGGTCAGCAGCTCCCAGCTCCAGTCGATCATGGCGGTCAGCGTCTTCTGGCGGGGAGGCGCACCCCGATGCCCGGTCGCCAGCAGCCTGAAGCGGTCGTCCAGCCGGTCCACCAGGCCGTCCACGCCCAGCGCCCGCACCCTGGTGGCGGCCAGCTCCAGCGCCAGCGGGATCCCGTCCAGCCGCCTGCACAGCAACGAGACGGCGGGGGCGGTCGAGTCGTCGAGCCGGAAATCGCTCTGCGCGGCCGCCGCCCTGGCCGCGAACAACCGGACCGCGCTGTCCTGCTCCAGCGGCGGCACGTTCAACACCACCTCGCCAGGCAGCGCCAGCGGCTCCCTGCTCGTCGCCAGGATCCGGAGTTCCGGCGCGGCCCGCAGCAACGCCTCCGCCAGGTCCGCCACCTGTTCCACGACGTGCTCGCAGTTGTCCAGCACCAGCAGCACCCGCCGGTTGCGCAGCGCACGCGCCAGCCGGTCGCGTGCCGACAGCGGCTCGCCGCCCGGGTCGCGGATCTCCATGACCGCCATCACGAGCTCGGCCACTTCGCCGGACCGGGGCATGGAGGCCAGCTCGATCAGCCAGACGCCGTCGGCGTGGGCGGAGACCAGCCGGCCCGCCGTCTCCACGGCCAGCCGCGTCTTGCCCACCCCGCCGGACCCGCAGAGCGTCACCAGCCGATTCGCCCCGAGCTGTGCGGATACCGCGGCCAATGACTCGTCCCGTCCGATCAGCTCGGTGAGCGGAGCGGGCAGGTTGGTGGCGTGCCGTACCGCTGGAGCGAGATCAGGGTCCTGGGCGAGGATGGCCCGCTGCAACTCGGCCAGCTCGGGGCTGGGGTCCAGGCCGAGCTCCTCGCCGAGCCGTTCGCGCAGGTCGGCGTAGCTGTCCAGCGCCTCGCTCTGCCGTCCGGCCCGATACAGGGCCTTCAGGTGTACGGCACGCAGCCGCTCACGCAGCGGATGCCGCGCCACCAGGTCGGCCAGCTCCCCGGCGAGCAGGGCGTGTTCTCCCAGCTGCAGCCGGGCCTCGGCGTGCGCTTCCACGGCGGTCAGGCGCTGCTCCTCCAGCCGGGCGATCGCCGCCCTGGCGAACTCCTCGTCGGCGAAATCGGCGAACGCCGGGCCCCGCCACAGGGCCAGCGCGTCGGCCAGCAGCGCGGCCCGCGTTCCCGGGTCTTTCGCCGCTTGGGCCTGCTTGGTGAGCTCGGTGAACCGGCGCGCGTCCACGGCGTCCGCCTCCACCTGCAGCAGGTAGCCCGCGGGCCGGTGCGCCACCAGGTTCCGATCGCCCAGCGCCTTGCGCAGCTGCGAGACCCTGACCTGCAGCGTGGCCGATGGATTGGCGGGGGCGTCGTCTCCCCACAGGTCGTCGACCAGCCGGTCGGCCGACACCGGGCGGCCCTCGTGCAGGAGCAGGTCGGCCAGGAGCGCGCGGACCTTCAGCCCACGGATCGTGACGGGCGCGCCGTCCGCGTCCCACACCATCAGCGGGCCAAGCACCCCAAACCGCATGACCGTCACCCTATGCCGGAGCGGTAAGTGCGGTGGAAGGAAACGGTAAGGGCCGCCCAGCACAGTAGTCACATGGCAAGCAACGAACGGCTGCGGGTGGCGGTGATCATCGGTAGCACCAGAAGCGGCAGGTTCGGCCCGACGGTGGCCGAGTGGTTCGCCGCCCAGGCCCGCAGGCGAAGGGAGCTGGAGGTCGACGTCGTCGATCTGGCCGAGGCGCGGCTGCCCGAGGTCCTCACCGACGAGGACGAGGAACTGCCTGCCGAGGTGCGAGCGCTGGCTCCGCGGCTGGCCGCGGCGGACGGCTTCGTGGTGGTGACCCCCGAGTACAACCACAGCTTCCCCGCACCGCTCAAGACCGCCATCGACTGGTACTACGCGGAGTGGCAGGCCAAACCGGTCGCCTTCGTGTCGTACGGCAGAGAGTCGGGCGGCCTGCACGCGGTCGCCCAGCTCCGTGAGATCTTCGCCGTGCTGCGGGCGGTGGCCGTCACCGAGGCGGTCAGCCTGCCCTGCTACTGGGATCTCTTCGACGCCGACGGCTCCTGGCCCAAACGGGGCGCGAGCTGCCATGCGGCGGCCGGAATCACGCTTGACCAGCTGTCATGGTGGGCCCGTACGCTGCGGGACGCCAGAAACGATTACCAATGGAGAGAACAATGAGGAAAGTCATCGCTTCGACCTTCACCACGCTCGACGGCTACATCGACGAGCCGCAGAACTGGTCGTTCGACTACCGGACGGACGATGCCACCCAGTACGCCCTGGACCTGATGCGAAGGTCGGATGCCCTGCTGGCGGGGCGGGTCACCTACGAGGGGTTCGCGTCGGTCTGGCCGACCAGGCCCAGCGACGAGTTCTCCGACCGGATCAACGGCATGCACCATTACGTGGTCAGCGACACCCTGGAGAAGGCCGACATCTGGGGCACCTCCACCATCATCAGGGGCGAGAACCTCGTCGAGGAGGTCACCAAGCTCAAGCAGCAGCCGGGCGGCGACATCATCATCTACGGCAACGGGCAGCTGACCGACGCGCTGTCGCAGGCCGGGCTGCTCGACGAGTACCACCTGTGGGTGCACCCCCTTATCCTCGGTGAGGGTGAGCCGCTGTTCAGGCGTGAGTCGAAGGCGAAGCTGAAGCTGCTGGAGAACAAGACGTTCAGCTCCGGCCTGGTCATCCTGGTCTACCAACCCGAGCAGTAGACCAGGATGACCGTTGCGAACCCGCCTCGGTCAGCGGAATCCGCCGAAGGCCACCGCTGTCGTGGAGGGTAATCGAGGCCCGCCCGCTGGGGTGACGGTCAGATCTCGTCGTCATCTTCGGCACCGTCCGGATCGCGCAGGTCGTGGATGGTGCCGGGGGCCAGGTCGGGAAGCAGGCGAGGATGTGGAGGGATTTGAAGATCCTTCCAAAGGTGGCGATCGCCTCGCCGAGCGCGGTCGGGTGGCCGTCGCACTGCAGCATGGTCACCACGTCGTAGGCGCGGACGGTGCCGGTGTAGATCGAGGCGACGACCCTCAGATGTCCGGCCACATCCGACGGACCTTGCGCAGGTCAATCCTCCCGCGGGCGAAGGTGTTGAGCGGCCCGTAGTCAGCGCCGGGCTCAATCCGCGAGCCCTTCTGGTCGGGCAGGTCTGCGAGCGCGGGCCGGTAGGAGATGTTCAGCGGCTGGTCCACGTGCGGCAGCATCGCCGCGATGCGGTTGCGCAGGTCGACCAGCGACGGGGGCTCCTCCACGGCCTTCACCCCGGTCAGGTGGATCTTTCCGGCGTCGTCGATCCCCACCTCGGTGTTGGCGTCCAGCCGGCAGCCAACTTCCCGATAACGACCTGGTGCGTAATTGCCTCGCGCACGAGCCGCCCCGCGATCTACCCTCGCGGCATGACGCCACACGATGCGCCTGAAGGCTCCCGGATCGCTCCCGATGGTGCCGGGCTGGTGATCCGGCAAGAGACCGCTGACGATCATCGAGATGTGCGCGAGGTTCATACGCGCGCCTTCGGTGACAGCGAGCGGGTTCCCGGGCTCGTGGAGGCACTTCGCGTTGCGGAGGCTGCGTTGGCGCCGATGTCCTTCGTCGCTACCGTTGATGACCGAGTTGTGGGGCATGTCCTGCTGAGCGCGACGCGGGTGGACGCTCCGCGCCGGATCGTGGACGTCCTGTCCCTGTCACCGCTGGGCGTGGTCCCGGAGTTCCAGTGTCAGGGGATCGGCACTCAGCTCATCGCGTACGCCCTCGAGGCGGCCGACAGCCAGGGTGTGCCGTTGGTATTCCTGGAGGGTTCGCCACGTTACTACGGCACGCGCGGCTTCGCGGGTGCCAGCGCGGTGGGCTTCCGTTCGCCGTCGCTGCGTATCCCTGAAGCCGCGTTCCAGGTCGCCCGGTTGTCCGCTCACGAGCCGTGGATGACGGGCACCTTCGTCTACTCAGAGGCCTTTTGGGCCTTTGACTGCGTCGGCCTGCGCGACCCCGAGGACTGAGGGACTACCCGACTCGACCTGATCCCCAGGACTATCACAGTGGCGATGTCCAGCTCGTCGTCGGTTGCGTGCGATCAGCGAGGCGTCGGGCCGTAACGTGAATAGGGCCGCAGGTTCATTGGATGTGTCGTCTCAATGGGCCCGTACAGCCCTGTCTCATTCTGCCTTCACGGGCCTGTCCCGTGCACATCTCGGCACCTTGAGCCCTGGCCGAGCTGTTCGACGTCGACCGGTGCACCGTGACCAAGGCCATCGGAGAGATCCGGCCGCTGTTGGCCACCCGCGGTTTAGCCGCCGGTGCACCATCAGGTCGGCTCGGTCGTCGGTCAGCCAGCGGTGCAGCCGTGGCCAGGCCCGGATCAGGGCTTCGTGGGCGACCTGGACGGTGTCTTCGTCCAGGACGATGAGCCGCGCCTCGGCGAGGCGGTCGAGCACGCCGGCGATGACGGATGGATCGGCTACCCCGTCGAGCTCCGTGTAGTGGATGTATACGGGCGCTCCGTAATGTTCCCTCCGGTACGACGACAAGGGAGCATGAATGCGACGCACGATCCGCCGGAGCCTGACCATGATCGCGGTCACAGTGGGCCTCGTGGCCGGGACCCTGACACCGGCCAACGCTGCGACTAGCTCGATATCCATGGCGATGTCCGGCAAGACCGTGGCCATCGTCTGGTACAACGCTGGCACCCACAACATGTCCAAGGGCCGCAATTCCTTCACCCTAAGGGCGGTGGCGGGCATCTACAACGCCCGGGTCTTCTGGGAGTTCTGGAGCACCAACGACATCGAGGACTACGAGAACGTCTGGCCCAGCAGCACCAGCGCGGCGGAGAAGAGCTTCAGCGTCTGGAACAAGGCGCAGTCGCCGGCCATGCCGATCTACTACTACCTCTGCGTGAGGCCGAAAGTGACCGACACCGAGACTTGCACCAGATCCAACCCAAAGCAGGACTGGGTCTGGTGACATTCCACCGGCGGCCCTCCTCGCGAATCCGCAGAGGAGGGCCTGTCGTGATGGATGTATCGATCGCGCCACTTCGGCAGTTGATCCGCCAGGACTGCCGCGCCTCAGCGAAATCGACGGCTGGACCGGCTGGACCCCAAGCGCTGACTCAGCCGTCTCGCCTGCCGGCCATAGCGCGGCCGGGGCGTGGCCCAGGCCATGGTGCCGGTCAGGCGTTGAGCGCCTCGTCGATCATGGCACGGACGGCGGCATTGAGGTCGTGCCCTTGAAGCCCGTGGCGAAGGTGCGGACGTGACGCGGCGGGGCTTGGGTGGCGGGCAGTGCGTACTTGCGAACGGTACGGAAGGCCAGGCCAAGCTGGCGGTTGATCGCATTCAGGGACGCGCCGCTGTTCTTCAGCGCTTGCACCTGGGCGTAGCGCTCCTGCATCCGACGGCGCTCGCGCATCGGACGCCTCGACTAGCAGAACCTCGGCGCGGCCGCCGCACGGGTATGGCAGACGCTCAGGAAAGACCGCCGGTCACGTCGGGCACAGATGTCTCCACCCGCGGCGGCCGGCGGTAGCCGCTGGGCGCGGGCCGCTGCGGGATCTCCAGCGGCGGGCGCCGCACCTCCTGGTACGGGATCGTGGACAGCAGATGGGAGATCATGTTGATCCTGGCCCGCCGCTTGTCCTCGCTCTCCACCTCATACCACGGCGCCTCAGGGATGTGGGTGTGGATCATCATCTCGTCCTTGGCCCGGGAGTACTCCTCCCACCGCGTGATCGACTCCAGATCCATCGCCGACAGCTTCCACTGCCGCATCGGATCCTCCAGCCGGGCACGAAAGCGCCGCTCCTGCTCGCCGTCGCTGACCGAGAACCAGTACTTGCGCAGCAGGATCCCGTCCTCCACCAGCAGCCGCTCGAAGATCGGGCACTGGTGGAGGAACCGGGTGTACTCCTCCTGCGTGCAGAACCCCATCACCCGCTCCACCCCTGCCCGGTTGTACCAGCTCCGGTCGAACAGCACGATCTCCCCCGCGGCCGGCAGATGCTCGACATACCGCTGGAAGTACCACTGCGTCCGTTCCCGCTCGGTGGGCGCGGGCAACGCGGCGATCCTGGCCACGCGCGGGTTGAGGTATTCGGCGACCCGCTTGATCGTGCTCCCCTTGCCGGCGGCGTCCCGCCCCTCGAAGATCACGACCATCCTGCGGCCTTCGGCCTTCACCCACTCCTGTAGATTCACCAACTCGGCCTGCAGCCGGAACAGCCGCTTCTCGTACGGCTTGCGCCGCAGCCTGTCAGCGGTCATGTACACCACCCTCCATCCGCCAGGGCGTGCCACTGGCGTCCAGGCGCCGTGATGCGCCATCCTCGGTCATGATCCGATTTCTGCCGGGCCTCGCCACACTGACCGCCTACCGGCGCGAGTGGCTGCGCGGCGACCTGCTCGCCGGGTTGACCGTGGCAGCCTATCTCGTGCCCCAGGTCATGGCCTACGCCACCGTCGCCGGGCTGCCGCCGGTGGCCGGGCTGTGGGCGATCCTGGCCCCGCTGGCGCTGTACGCCCTGCTCGGCTCCTCACGGCAGCTGTCGGTCGGACCCGAGTCGACGACCGCCCTGATGACCGCCACCGCCATCGCCCCGCTGGCCGCCGGGGACCCCGGCCGCTACGCCACTCTGGCCGCCGCGCTGGCCATCCTCGTGGGGCTGATCAGCCTGGGCTGCCGGCTGCTGCGCCTCGGCTTCGTCGCCGACCTGCTGTCCAAGCCGATCCTGGTCGGCTACCTCGCCGGCGTGGCCGTCATCATGATCGCGAGCCAACTGGGCAAGCTCACGGGCACCCCGGTCTCCGGTGACTCCCTGCTCAGCCAGCTGTCGTCGTTCGCCCGCCTCCTCCCCCAGGCCCACCTCGGCACCCTGCTCATGGCGGCGGCCGTGCTGGCTTTCCTGTTCCTGCTGCAATGGCGGCTGCCCGCCGTCCCGGCCCCGCTGCTGGCCGTGCTCGTGGCCATCGCCGCCGTGACCTTGTTCGACCTGGGTGCCCAAGGCATCAAGGTCGTCGGCGAGATCCCCGCCGGGCTCCCGGGCCCCGCGCTGCCGCCGCTGGAGAACCTGCTGCTGCCGGCCGTCGGCGTGTTCCTCGTCGGCTACAGCGACAACATGCTCACCGCCCGCTCCTTCGCCGCCCGCCACCACCAGGAGATCGACGCCAACCAAGAACTCCTCGCCCTCGGCGCGGCCAACCTGAGTGCCGGTGCGCTGCAGGGCTTCCCGGTCAGCAGCAGCGGCAGCCGCACCGCGCTGGCCGACGCCGCCGGCGCCCGCACCCAGCTGTATTCGCTCACCTGCCTGGCGGCGGTGGTGGCCGTGCTGATGTTCGCCGGACCACTGCTGGCAGACTTCCCCACCGCCGCCCTCGGCGCCATCGTCGTCTACGCCGCCACCCGCCTCGTCGACCTGGCCGAATTCCGCCGCCTGGCCCGCTTCCGCCGCACCGAACTGCTGCTCGCGCTCGGCGCGCTCGCAGGCGTGCTCGTCTTCGACATCCTGTACGGCATCCTGCTCGCCGTCGCCCTGTCCGTGGCCGAAATGCTCGCCCGCATCGCCCGCCCCCACGACGCCATCCTGGGCCTGGTCCCGGACGTGGCCGGCATGCACGACATCGACGACTACCCGGCCGCCCGCACCATCCCCGGCCTGGTGATCTACCGCTACGACTCGCCGCTGTTCTTCGCCAACGCCCAGGACTTCCACCGCCGCGCCCTGGCCGCCGTGGACCAGCAGGACGCCCCGGTACGCTGGTTCGTACTCAACGCCGAGGCCAACGTCGAGGTCGACATCACCGCCCTGGACGCCGTCGACTCCCTGCGCCGCGAGCTGGACCGGCGCGGCATCGTCTTCGCCATGGCCAGAGTCAAGCAGGACCTGCGCGTCTATCTGGACGCCTACAACCTGACCGCCGCCGTCGGCGAGGACCGCATCTTCCCCACCCTCCCCACCGCGGTCAACGCTTACCAAGCTTGGAAAGGCGATGCGCCGCCGACCTGAGTACATGCGGGGCCTGCTCGCCCTGCCACGTCGGCATGGTCGACATCGAGCGGCTGCTCGCGGCGCCGTACAACACCCGCTCTCGGAACTGGCCGACACCGATCCCGTCGTGCTGCCCGGCGTGGACCAGGAGGTGGCGGCCTGGCGCGCCGTACAGCACAGGGAGAGCAGTCTCGCCGTGGTCGGCGAGGGCGGCCGCTTCCACGGCCTGGTGCCCAGACGCCGCAGCAGAATGCCGACCGCGGAGTGAAGAGGGCGGCGTGTGCACTAGCGTCCCCTTATGGCTTCTTTCGCCAGGCTGGCCGGCCGGGTGGTGGCGGGTGCCGGAGTGCTGGCGCTGTCGCCGGTCCTGGGGCTGGCCACGCTGGCCGGGATGGCGATGGTGGGCGCACAGCCGACGGCGTTCGCGGTGACGGGCCTGGCGGTCTTCGCGTCGGTGTTCTTTCTGGGCCTGCTGCTAGTTGTGCCGAGGCCGAGGGCGGCGTGGGGGCGATGGTTACGGGCGGTGGTGATCCTCGGGGTGGAGGCGACGGTGGTCTGGCAGGTCACCGTGGCCACCTTGCGCCCGGCTCCGTCCCACGCTCCCCTGGCGCCGGTGGCCGGGCAGCGCGAGTGGCGGCTGCAGACGGGCTCGAAGCTGGCGTATGTACGGCTCGCGCCGAAGCGGGTCACCCGGCCCGACCCCGTGGTGTTCCTGCACGGCGGGCCCGGCGTGGCGGACCTGGCGGCGTCCTCGGCGTTCTTCGGAAAGCTGACGGCGGACGGCTACCAGGTGTACGTCTATGACCAGATCGGGGCGGGGCGCTCGGCGCGGCTGCGTGACCCTCGGGGGTACGGGCTGACGCGCGACGTGGCGGACCTGGAGGCCATCCGCCAGGCCGTGGGCGCCGGCCGGCTGAACCTGATCGCCCAGGACTACGGCGCCCAGCTCGCGGTTGCCTACTTGGCCGCACACCCGGACCGGGTCGCGAAGGCGGTGCTCTCCTCCCCCGCCGGCCTCTCCCAGGGATCCCCCACCGCATCGGTTCTTGCTTCCCCTTCCGAGCCGTCTCAGGGATCCTCCTCGGCGACGTTCCCCGCTTCTCCCACCGAGCCGTCCCGGGAAGCGCCCGCTTGGGAGCCCCAAGGGCGAGAGGCGGACGGGAAGGTCGAGGTGGCGGCGGTGTTCGGACGCGACGGAACGCCGGACCCGCGCCTGCTCGCCGTCTCCACGCTGCTGCGGGTGGACCCGCGCGCGGCGCACGCGTTTGCGGGTGACCGGGAGCTGGACGCCTACCTCGACCTCGTCCGCCAGGGAGCCCCGCATCCCTGCCCCGCCGCCGCAACCGGTTCCGGGGGTTATGTCGGCCTGACCGGGCGGGCGGCGCCGGGCTCGCTCCGGCTGCGCCTGACCGGGGTCATGTCGCCAGTGTTGATCGTCAAGGGCCAGTGCGACGAGCAGAGCTGGGCGTCGGCCATAGGCTTCCGGCAAGCGCTGCCCTCAGCCAGGTTGGCTTATCTCGGCGGCGGCACATACCGGAGCGAGGCGTATCTCGGGCTCCTGCGGGCGTTTCTGTCCGGCCGTCCGGTGCCTGCCTATGAGGGCCAGGTCCCGCCGCCTGGCTACCGAGGCCCTGTCTGACCGGCCTCGGGCCGGGTCACCGCATCGGGGCGCGACCGACTTCATGTTCACCCAGCACGGCCGCCAACTGGGCGCCGCCCGCCTGCGCAATGGAGTGCCGGCCCGGGAGCCGTAAGGCGTGAATCGTTTCTACGTCGTGCGGCGATTCAACAAGTGAAACCTGCTCGGGAGCCGATCCCGGCGATCCATAACCTGACCCGTATGAGCGAGGAAACCGATCTGGTCCGACGTGGCTACAACGCACTGTCCTACCGTTACCGCAGCGACGACGCCGACGAGGGTGAGTACACGCGCTGGCTGAAGGTTCTCCAATCCCGCCTGCCCACCCGAGCATCCGTGCTCGATCTCGGCTGCGGCTGCGGTATCCCCGTAGCACGTTCACTCGCCGCAGCCGGACATGAAGTGACGGGTGTCGACATCAGCGACGTTCAGCTCCAGCGGGCGCGTCGCCTCGTTCCCACCGGGACCTTCGTGCAGGCCGACGCCATGACCCTCGATCTGCCACACGCCACCTTCGACGCGGTCGTATGCCTCTACACCCTCATCCACATGCCCCTTGACCAGCAGCCCGGCCTGATCGAGCGCATCGCCACCTGGCTGCGCCCCTCGGGCTGGCTGCTGGCCACCACCGGCTGGGAGGCCTGGACCGGCACCGAAGACAACTGGCTCGGAGGCACCGCGACGATGTGGTGGAGCCACACCGACGCGACCACCTACCGATCCTGGCTGCAGAAAGCCGGCCTCGAAGTCGCCTCTCAGGAGTTCGTCCCCGAGGGCAACAGCGGGCATGCCTTGTTCTGGGCACGCAAACCATCTGACTGACGCACCGAGTTCTTGCCGGCCAGGTACTTCTGCGGCGTGAAGTTCGCTGCCTGCTCCTCGGGGAGCTGCGGCCGGTTGGCGTCTTCCACGAATTCGATCCCGCTGCGCTTCGGCGGCCCGAGTCGCTCCATTCGACGGCCGCTCAGCCGGCCGCGGGTGCCGTCCTTCCCGCATGGACGGTGCTCGTCCCGTCGTATCGGTGTCGCGCTGCGGACACCTCGCCGACGTCGCGCGTGCGGCCGATGACCAGGCGGGCCGGCCGTCGCCGTGGGCCGGCCCGGCAAGCATCCGCCATGCTACGGACGATTGTCCGCGAAGGTCGCGGTCCCGCGTACCGTCCTGCCTGTCAGCCTCTTGACAGCATTCGCGCCGCACATCATTCTAAGGCCAGCTTTTATGACCGTTGTACGGACGATTGTCCGCTAGCTGGGGTGCACCCCCTCCCAGCATCTAGGAGCACGACATGAGCAGCGCCACCGACCGTCCCAAAGGCGGCACGTCCCCCGTGAGCTCCCAGCAGTTGACGAAGGCCTACGTCGCGATCGGGTTCGCGGTCCTGTGCGCCTCGTACATGCTCAACGCGATGGACCGGCAGATCTTCTACCCCCTCTTGCCCGAGATCCGGGCCGAGCTCGGCTTCTCCCTTGACCAGGGCGGGCTGCTGGCCACCGGCTTCACGCTGGGTCTCGCGCTGGCCGGGCCTCCGGCCGGTTATCTGGCCGACCGGCTTTCACGCAAGGCCATCATCCTCGTCAGCGTGCTCGTCTACTCCCTCGGCACGCTGGCCATCCCGCTGGCCGTGGGCTTCGTCGACATGAGCGTCTACCGCCTGGTCTCCGGTGTGGGTGAGGGGGTCCAGGCCACCGCCCTGTACGCGGTGATCGGAGCGTTCTTCTTCCACCGCCGCGCGCTGGCCGCCGGTGTCGTGGGCGTGGCCTTCGGCCTTGGCGTCTTCCTCGGCCCGCTCCTCGGCTCGGCGATGGCCGGCAGCTGGGGAACCTGGCGTGCGCCGTTCTTCCTGTTCGCCGCCGCCGGTCTCCTCATGAGCCTGCTCATCGCGGTCACGGTGTCGCGCACGATGACCGAGGCGGTCACCGGTGGGACCACCGAGCCCGACGCCGCGACCTACGACCACGTGCCGGCCTCCCCCTACAACCGCAACACCCTCGGCGTGGGCATCGCGTGCGCCGTGTCCGGGCTGGTCTTC
This sequence comes from Nonomuraea sp. 3N208, assembly GCF_052245935.1. NCBI lineage: Bacteria > Bacillati > Actinomycetota > Actinomycetes > Streptosporangiales > Streptosporangiaceae > Nonomuraea > Nonomuraea sp. 3N208. The sequence goes on from NZ_JBQQBR010000010.1 coordinate 27,434, forward strand.
TACGGCTACCTCGGCCTCTACCCCACTTTCCTGCGCGAAGGGCTCGGCTTCGCCCCCGACCAGGCGGCCTTCGCCGTGTCCATGGGCGGCCTGGGCGCCATGATGGCCCTGCCGGCCGGCTGGCTGGGCGACCGGCTCAACCAGCCACGCCTGCTGATGTTCGCCATGGTCGCCACCGCGGCCACCACGTACCTGATGTATCAGGTCGCCACCGCGGTCCAGGCGCAGTACCTGCTGTCTTTCCTGATGGGCACGTTCGCCAGCGGCTTCCTGTTCACCAACTGCTCCACCGCCATGCAGCGCGCCGTCCGCCCGCACCACGTCGGCCGCGGCGCCGGCCTGTTCATCCTCTGCTACTACGTCGCCGCCGCCTTCTCCGGGCTCCTGTTCGCCCGCCTGGTAGGCGCACTCGGCTGGGGCGGCGCCGGCCTCTGGCAGCTCACCGTCCTCCCCTTCCTCGGCATCGCAGGCCTCCTCCTGGTCGACCCGGCCAGAATGGTCCTCCCGCGCAGCCCCAGGTAAAGGGCCCCTCTACCGGGTCGATCCCTGCCGGCACGGCTGCGACGGCCGCGGAAGAAGCCACCTGGCGACCGGGTTGGAGTACATCCGCGGACACGAACATCACGCTCGAGTGGGCCGACGAGCCCCCACCCGGCGCGGTCCGCCAGGCGGTTGTGTGGCGCTCAGGGCCGTCATGGTCAGCGCGAAGCCCCGAGCAGTGCGGCGTTCTCGCGCTCGAGCGCTTTGACCGCGCCGGCGAGCCAGCCCGGCGCCAAAGACGCCGACAGGGGGTCTGGGAAGATCTCCTCCTCACCGCCCGCCACGCCGTCGAAGATCGCCTGTGCGACCGACGCAGGGGCGGCCTTGGGCACGTCGAGGTCGCGGGACATCTCGGTGTCCACGGGCCCGGCCAGGACGGCGTGCACCCGGACACCCCGCGAAGCGAGCAGCGCACGCAGGGATTGGGTGAGCGAGAACGCCGCGGCCTTGGAGATCGAGTACGCGGGGATCACGGGCAGGGGCGCGAGGGCCGCAACCGACAGCACATTGACGACGGCGCCGCGCGACCGAGTCAACTGAGGCAGGAATGCCTGGGTGACGGCGTACGGGCCGAAGAGGTTGACCGCCAGGTGCCGCTCCAGGACTGCGCGGTCGGCGAGGTCGTCGTAGGACGCCAGGCCGGCGTTGTTGACCAGGACGTCGAGCGCGTCGACGCGCTCCGCGGCCACCTGGATCTGCGCGCCGTCGGTCACGTCCAGCATCAGCGTCGTGACGCGCCCGTCGGGATGGGCCAAGGGCCGGCGTGACCCGGCGTAGACCCGCTTGGCGCCTCTGCGCAAGGCCTCGTCGACCAGCGCGCGTCCGATGCCGCGATTGGCGCCGGTCACCAGGACAGTCCTGTTCGCGATGGTGTTCTCTGGCGTCGACATGGTGTCTTTCTCCATTCGGCTGTGACGGTTCGGGCTTGCACACAGATAGACACGGCGGGCCGCCGGAAACTGGGCGGGCCAGGGGCGACCAGTTCCGGCGGCCGGCGGTGTCAGTACTGAGCGAACGATGACGACGGAGGTGACCCATGTCGGCCGAACTGCTCCAGCGGGCACAGGCCGGCGACCGTGACGCGTTCGCGGCGCTGGTCGAGCCGCATCACGGCGAGCTGCAGGTGCACTGCTACCGCATGCTCGGATCGTTGCAGGACGCCGAGGACGCGCTGCAGGACGGGTTGCTCTCGGCATGGGTCGGATTGGGGGGATTCGAAGGGCGATCGTCCATCCGCACGTGGCTGTACCGCATCGTCACCAACCGGTGCCTCAACCTGCTGCGGACGTCCACGCGCCGGCCGGTGGCCGCGGCGCCGCTGTCGGTTCCGCCGCCGGAGCCCTCCCGGCTGGGTGAGGCGCTGTGGCTGCAGCCGTATCCCGATCTCCTGCTCGACGGCCTGCCCGATCAGGCGCCGGGGCCCGAGGCCCGGTACGAGTCCCGCGAGGCGATCTCGCTGGCGTTCGTGACCGCCGTTCAGCTGCTGCCGCCGAACCAGCGCGCGGCGTTGTTGCTGCGTGACGTGCTCGGGTACCGAGCGAGTGAGGCGGCCGAGCTGCTCGGGCTAACCGAGGACGCCGTCGCCAGCGCCCTCAAGCGCGCCAGGGCGACGATGGACGCGGCCCGCTCGCCCGACCGGCCGCCGCCCCCCGCCGGCGGGCCGGAGGAGCGAGCGCTGGCCGACCGCTTCGTCACGGCCTTCACCGAGCACAACGTGGATGCGCTCGTCGCGTTGATGACCGATGACGCGTGGGTACGGATGCCGCCCCTGCCCTTCGAGTACCGGGGGACCGAGGCCGTGCACCGGTTCTTCACCGCGATCGACGCGCACTGGCGGGGGATCGCCCGGATGGTGCCGGTACGGGCGAATGGTCAGCCCGCGTGGGGCGAGTACATCCGCGACCGGGTGACCGGCGGCCTGCACGTCACGGGGGTCGTCGTGGTCGGCTTGGCGGGCGACCGGATCTGCGAGATCACGCACTTCGAGACGACGCTCGCGTCCTACTTCGGCCTGCCCCGGACACTGGACTAGCGATCTTGCGCGTGCCAGGGACTTCGGCGGTCCCGCAGCAGAGGGGGCCCAGCCGTGGCAGGGTCGTCACCATGTTGATCGTGATGAGCGGGCTTCCTGGCGTCGGCAAGAGCTCCATCGCAGAGACGCTCGGCCGACGGCTCGCCGTACCGGTGTTGTCCGTCGATCCGGTGGAGGCTGCGATGTGGCGGGCAGGGGTCGGCCGCGACCAACCCACCGGATTGGCGGCTTACGTCGTGGTGGAGACGCTCGCGTCCGAGATTCTGGCCCTCGCCCAGTCGGTCATCGTGGATGCGGTGAACGACGCGGTCGAGGCACGCGAGCAGTGGCGCGGCCTGGCGCTCCGACATGGTGTCAGACTGGGTTTCATCGAGGTCATCTGTTCAGATCCCCTCATTCACCGGCGACGGCTTGAAGGTCGTCAGCGCGGGATCGAGGGGTTCCTGGAGCCGACGTGGGAGTCGGTGCAGGCGCGGCGTGCGCGCTTCGAGGCATGGCATGAAGATCGTCTCGTACTCGACTCCGCCAAGCCGATCGCCGACAACGTGCAGGTGGCTCTGGCTCATCTTGATGGCGTCCCCTGAGTTCCCCGTCTTGTACGTCACGACGTCGGCGTGACGTCGCGCCCTCCAGCGCCGACCAGCGATCCAGCCTTTGGCGTGATGGTGGTGTCGCCCTACGACGATCATCGTGGGGCTGAGGTGGACGGGGCACAGGTGGCGCTTCCCTCAGTGTGGGCGCGGCTGGCGTGCGGGCCGTTGCCGTGGGTGCGGACGGTGACGTTGGCACCGCCGTTCACAAAGGTCGCGATGCGGGTCGTGCTGGTGCCGGAGGAGTAGCTTACGGTGCCGCTCCCAGTCCCTGCCGTGCATTTCAGGGACGCTGTCGGCTTTTTCGGATAACCCTTGACTTTATGCTTTTGCGCGGTGTCGGGGTTGATGTTCGTGCCGTTGTTCGTGCCGTTGTTGCCGGTCACTGCTGTTAGGGTCACCGTCACCGCCTCCGAGGCGGACAGGGCACATGCGTTGTCGCCTTCGTGGGTGGCAATGATGGTGTGCCGACCGGCCGCGAGAGCCGTGACGGTGAGCGTGACGCGACCGTCCACAAGGGTGGCGGTGCCCAGTTCGGTGCCGTTCGCGGTGAAGACCACGGCCCCGGTTGCGGTTCCGGCCGGGCATTGCACGACCGCTGTCAGGGTTACCGGCCGGCCGGCCGCCTGCGTCGCCGGTGAGGCCGACAGCGTGGTGGTGGTCTGTTCGAGCGCGAGTGGAACGATGGCCATGGCGTGGTATGAGCCGGACCCTATGGCCTGGACCGTGACGCCAGCGGGCAGGGCTGCCTCCACGGGCAGGCTGCTGTTGGTGTTGGTGCGGTCGCCGAGCTGGCCGTAGCGGTTGTATCCCCAGGTCAGCACGCGTCCTCCTGATGTCAGCGCCACGCTGTGGTCGTCGCCGCCGGCGATCGCGGTGACGGTGGTGCCGTCCGGTAGCTGAACCTGGATCGGAACGTTGCTCTGGGTGGTCGTGCCATTGCCCAACTGGCCGTAGGAGTTATCGCCCCACGCGAGCAACCGCCCGGTGGAGTCCACCGCCAGGTTGAACCAGCCATGGGCCGCCGTGATGGCGGTGACCGTGGTCCCGGTCGGCAGGTTCACCTGAACGGGAACGTTGCTCTGGGTGGTGGTGTCGTTGCCCAGTTGGCCATAGGTGTTCCATCCCCATGACCACAACTGTCCGGTGGACGTCAGCGCCAGGCTGTGGGCCGACCCGCCCTCCACGGCAGTGAGCGTGACATCCCCGGGAAGTGGCACCTCCACCGGCAGCACACTGTCGTTGGTGTTGCCGATCCCCAACTGGCCGGTGTTGTTGTATCCCCAGGCCAGCACGCGCCCGGTCGAGGTCACCGCCAGGCTGTGCCCGGCGCCGGCACCGATCGCCGTGATCGTGGTGCCGGTCGGCAGGGCCACCGGGACCGGGGCGTTCCTGTCGATGGTGGACCCGTCTCCGACCTGGCCGAAGTCGTTGTACCCCCAGGCCAGCAGGCTCCCGGTGGAGGTCAGCGCCAGGGTGTGGTCGTCGCCGGCGGCGATGGCGGTGATGGTGGTGCCGGCCGGCAGGGCCACCCGCACCGGTACGGGGCTGCCGTTCGTGGTGCCGTTCCCGAGCTGGCCGTTGGGATTTTCGCCCCAGGCCCACACCTGCCCGTCCGAGGTCAGCGCGACGGTGTACCCGTAACCCCCGTCGATCTGTGTGATCGTGGTGCCTGCGGGAAGCAGCGCCGTCACCGGCACATTGTTGTGCTCCGTGGAGTCGTTCCCCGGCTGACCGAACTGATTGCGCCCCCAGGTCCGCACCTCGGAACCAGGGGCGGCACTAGCCGCGCCTGCCCCCACGCCGACAAGCCCGATCACCAGCGCGACCACCAGGCACAACGACATGCCCAGCCGCCGGCGGCCCCGGAATGCCGGCCCCGCCCAGAATCGATAACTCACCCTCACCATGACCCCGTAAGCCGTTGAATCATCATTCGATAAAGGCCAGAAGGAAATAAGCGGAATTCGCCGTCAAATCCAGAACTCCTGGCGCCGCAGGAGCGTAACACGATGTTTCGGCCGAATTTAGATCCGCCGTTTCTACGCGTGTCGACAGCTTGGCAACCTCAGCTGCGGAAAGAAGTTTTGACATAGCGCGGGGTTTCGCTTTATCCGATTACCAGGGAGCGCCGTCTCGCGAGGTCGGCAGCGGCCTGTGCAAGCGGCCCGCAAGCGTGCGGAAACAGTGTGCCGAGAGAGTCAGGGTTCGTGAGCGCGCTCGTCCTCGACCCCAGCCTTCCCGAGGGGCACCGCCGGCTGATGGCCACCCGCCCCGAGCTCCTGCCCCCTGACCCGAAGCGGCCCGCCTGGAGCGGGCGGACGCCCGGTGACGTCCTGACCGCCCTGCCCGTGTCGGCGTTGTGGGCTTTCCTCCCCCTCGTCGTCGGCCTCGTCCACCGTGGCCGGCGCGTACTCCTCACCGGGCTGCTGCTGCAGGCGGCATTGCTCGCAGTCTGGATCCGGTACGGCTCCACGACGTTCTTCCTCGCCGCCCTGACGGTGCAGGCCACAGCCTTCCTCGTGCTCGTGGCCCTGGCGGGTGAGTCCCCCGTGGCGAAGTACGGACGCCGCCACCACGGCAGGTACGTGACCGCCGCGATGCTGGAGCCGCTGGACGCCGCACTGCTGGAACGGACGGTGGACGCCACGGCGGCCGTGCTGCGCTCCAGGCTCGATCGCGACGGCCTGCTCGACGGCATCGCCAACCGGGTGATCCTGCCCCGCCAGGAGTGGGAGATCGCCGAGACGCTGACCGAGCTGACCCGGCTCCGGCGCGAGCAGGCAGGCGCACGGTCCGGCCGCGTCACCGAGCGCATCTCCGCCATGCTCGAATCCCAGGAGGAGGCGCTCAAGGTGGCGACCCGGGCGCTGGCCCAGCGAATCTCCTCCCTGGAGGAGTACGCGCGGCGCACCGAGGAGGCCGAGGATGTGTACGCCGAGTGGCGGACCCTGCAGGATCTGGCCGATGACGGCGATGCCTACCGCGAGCTGCTCTCCAGAACCGTGCGCGACGACCTGGCGGCCGGCGAGGTCGGCGAGCTGACCGAGCGCGCCAGGCGGCTCGAGGCGTCCCTGCGCGAGAGCGTCGAACAGGCCCGGCTCGCCGGCCTCACCCTGATCCCCCGGGAGGGCTGACCCGTGCCGCGTACCTCCGATCGCATGCGGCGCCTCATGGCGCCGTTCCCGGCGTGGATCCCGCTCCTCGGCGCCGCCGTCCTCCTCGCCGAACTCGTCATCGGCATCCCCATGGCCGTCGGCGGCGGATCCGCCCCGGCGCCCCGTTCGATGACGAGCCCGCCCCCGCGCGTGACGGCCGCTACTCCCGATCCTCCATCCTCCGAGCCGTCGCCCACCCCCACCCGCGCGACGCCCACTCCGTCCCCGAGCGGGCCCGAGGTCACGAGAATCCCCGAGGGGACCGTCGTCGAGCTCCGCCGCCACCGGGGCCGCGGCTCCCCCGTGATCGGCAGGGTGACCGACCCCAAAACCGGACTATCGTTCGCCGAGCTGGGCTCCCCGTGGCGGCGCAGCCGCCCGATCGGTGACGGTCCCATCCAGGACGGCCGCTACAACCTGCGCCAGACGCTGCTGACCGAGACCTACGGCCCGGACGACGATCGCGAGTGGTGGGCCGACATCGACTCCCAGCACCTGTGGTCAGACCTCGACGCCGGAGACAGCCTCTACGACGCCGCCCGGGCGATGCTCGACCACAAACAGGCCGGCGCGTTCCCCACCGGGACGACGGGCCGTGACATCGCCTCGCAGCCGGTGCGGCGTGGCTGGCTGATCGCCCGGATGATCCAGATGCCACCGAGCCCGGACGGCCGCAAGGCCAGGCGGGAGCTGTCGGTCGCCATCGCGGTCGACACGGGACGCCCCCGGCCCGCCGTCCTGTGGATCACCATTCCCGACACGCACCGGCGCCTGTGGCCGGACGTCGACACACTGGTGAGGTCCCTCAAGGTCGTTCCCCGGCGCTGAGACCCGTGCGAGGCCGGGACACGGGCGTGGATGGTTCTGCGGTAACGTCCACGCTTGGGTCGGCCTCGGAGCGGGAGAACGGCAGGTGAGCACGTGATGGCGCAGGGCTCACAGCGTGATCGGGTCATGGCGGAATGCACGGCCAAGCCAGGATCGGTGGAGGACTATCCGTTCGGCGACGACGGGGCGGTGTTCAAGGTGGCCGGGCGGATGTTCGCGCTGGTGTCGCTGGATTCCCCGCCCGGAAGCGTCAGCCTCAAGTGTGATCCCGGCCTGGCCGCCGACCTGCGTGCTCGCCATGCCGCGATCACGCCGGGCTACCACCTCAACAAGCGGCACTGGAACACCGTGGCTCTCGATGGCTCGGTGCCTGACGAGGAAGTGCTGGACCTGATCGATCACTCCTACGAGCTGGTGGTGGCCCGGCTGACCAGGGCGCAGCAGAACGAGCTACGGACCCGACCCTGAACTGCCAGGTCTGAGCGCGGCCACTCCACTATCAGAACGGAATTATTCGTTCCCGTATACTGATGGTATGACCACCACTCCCATGAGCGGCCGCAAAGCCCAGGCCGCGCGTAACGACGAGCTGATCCTCCAGGCGGCCCGGGCGGTCTTCACCGCCGATCCTGGCGCTCCCATCGCGGCAGTCGCCGAGAAGGCAGGCGTCGGGATCAGCGCGCTCTACCGCCGTTACCCCAGCAAGGAAGCCCTCTTGCAGAAGTTGTGCGGCGACGGGCTGGAGCTCTACATCGAGGTGACCGAGCGGGCGCTGGCCGACGAAGGCGACCCGTGGGAGGCGTTCGCCGGGTACCTGAGCGGCATCGTGGACGCCGACACCAACTCCCTGACGATCAAGCTGGCGGGGACGTTCCAGCCGACGGAGGAGCTGGGCCGGCTGGCGGTCAGGGCCGGCGGCCTGGCCACCGAGATGCACCACAGGGCGGTGGAGGCCGGTGTGTTGCGCCCGGACGTGACGCCGGCGGACATCGCGCTGCTGTTCGAGCAGATCGCCTCGATCAAGCTCGGCGACGAGGAACGCACCTCACAGCTGCGCCACCGCTACCTGGCGCTCGTGATGGACTCGCTGCGGGTGCCGCCGGCGCACCGAGGGCTCCCCGGGCCGGCCCCGGAGGACCAGGAGCTGTCGGCCCGCTGGTGGCAGTCTTCCTAGTCCTCGCCGCCATCGTCCGGCTGGGCCGTCCAGTGGAACAGGTACGACATCACGAACCCGAGCAGCCCGGTCACCCCGGCCGCCACGGTCATCGCCAGGCCCAGCGCGGACACGGCGCCCGAGACCAGGCCGGGGCTGCCGGCGACGAGGCCGGCGGCTTGGGCCAGCACGACGGACACACCGAGTACGAGGAACAGCACCAGGCCGATCTTGAAGAGAACCATGGTGAGGCGTTTCATGACGGGGCTCCTCTCAGATCGGCAGCACGCCGGCCGCGACCAGCACGCCGATGACCAGGGTCGGGATGACGAACCAGATGATCAGGCGGCCGAATGTCCTGGCGGGGTCGACCTGGGCGATGCCGCTGGCGATGTAGATCGGGGCGGCACCGGGCGGCGAGGCGCCCTCGGTCGAGGCGAAGATCATGATCGCGGTGGCCGCGGCGGCCGGCGCGACCCCCGCCACGGTCAAGGCGCTGAACGCCACCCCTCCCACCGCGGCGATCGTGGCGGTGCCGGTCAGCGGCGCGGCGATGACGACGATCAGCAGGCCGACGAGCGTGGCGATCAGCGCGGGCGGGGCGTCCAGCCCCTTCATGATCGCGGTCAGCTGGTCGACCAGGCCCAGTTCGCCGAGGCTGGCCGCGGCCGCGAAGGCGAAGAACAACGTCGCGCCGATCACTGCGTACCTGAGGGCCATGTCGCCGAGCAGCTCGCTCCAGGCGCGCGTGGTGCGCGGCAGCCGCCGCCACGCGACGGCGAGGGTCACCAGCACGGTCAGCACCGGGATCCACACCACGATGCTGATGTCGCCGGCCGCCTCCTCGCCGACCCGCGACTCCATCAGCTTCACGCCGAAGTCGAGCGTCATCAGCACCGGGATGAGGATTCCCGCGTACACCAGCAGCGACGTCCACCCGGCCCGCAGCGCCTCGCGCAGTGGGACGAGGTCGGCCACGCCGGCGGCCGCGATGCGGTGCTGCCGCACCCACACGAACACCACCACGAACCGGTACGCCACCGTCCACAACCCGCCGATCAGCGCGGGCACGAACAGCTGGTCGGCGGTCAGCACCGGCGCCACTGCGGCCGAGCCGAGCAGCAGGAACATCGACGAGCTCGGCGGGATCGAGATGCCGAGTCCGGCGTTGCCCGCGACCAGCGAGGCGGCCAGGTCGGGCCGCCAGCCGGACCTGGTCAGCCACGGGATGGTCACCGAGCCCACGGAGGCGGCGATGCCGGAGCCGGACCCGGCGGGACCGCCGAGCAGCGCGGCGGCCGAGGTCGAGACGTAGCCGGCGCCGCCGCGCAGCCGCCCGAAGATCGAGTTGAGCACGGTGACCTGCTCCTGGATGAGTCCGAGCCTGGTCAGCAGGTAGCCCATGAACACGAAGGCCAGCGCGGCGAACACGACCTCCTCGGCCAGCGCGTCGGCTATGCCCGCCCAGGCCAGCGTGAAGAAGTCGGCGCCGCCGAAGAGGCACACGCCGGCGAACCCGATGAGCATCGCCTCGCCGATGTTACGTTTCAGCACGCCGTTCCAGACGACGATGATCACGATGTAGACGATGAGCGCCCATACGGCGATTCCCATGGCGAGATGTCCTCCATTGGGGTGGGGGTGATTCTGCGTGCGTGGCTCCGCCTTGTCGGCGGGGGCCGGTTCTTACGCGGGCCTGTCGTCGGCGGGGGGTTCCTCCTTCGCGGGCTCCTCATCGGCGAGTCGCCGGGCCAGGGCCACGGTGCGGCGGGCCCGGGCGACGATCGGGGCGTCCGCGAACCGGCCGTCGGGCAGCGCGACCGCGCCGATCCCCGAACGCTCGGCCCGTTCGGCCGCCTCGACGATCTCGGCGGCCCTGGCCGCCTCCTTCTCGGTGGGGCGGAACGCCCGCCTGATCGCGGGGATCTGGCGGGGATGGATGGCGGTCCTGCCGAACAGGCCGAGCGCGCGGCCGGCCCGGCAGGAGGCGACGAGCCCGGCCTCGTCCTTGACGTGCGGGTAGACGGACATGGGGACCGGCGGCAGGCCGGCCGCGGCGGCGGCGAGCACGACCTGCAGCCTGAGGTGGTTCATGGCGGTCTCGTCGGTGATGGACAGCTCGGCGGCCAGGTCCTGCTCGCCGAGCGCGATGCCGGCCACGCGCGGGTGCGCGGCGATGTCGCGGGCGGCGACGATCCCGGCGGCCGACTCCAGCAACGCGTACACAGCGAGCTCCGGCGCGCCGGAGCTCGCCGGAGCTCGACTGACCAGGTCCAGCACGGCGGCCGACTCCACCTTGGGCACCCGCACGGCGGCGGCCAGCCGCCCCACCGCCGCGAGGTCGGCCTGCCCGCGCTCGCTGGCCAGGTCGTTGATCCGCACGTGCACGGGGACGCCGCTCCTCCGCGATCGCAGGTAGGCGGCGGCGTTGGCGCGGGCCTCGTCCTTGTGTGCCGACGCGACGGCGTCCTCCAGGTCGATGATGACCACGTCGGCGCCGGACGCGACGGCCTTGGCGAACCTTTCTGGCCGATCGCCGGGAACGTACAACCAGGTCACGGGCGACCAGGGCACGGTCACGCGATCACCCCGGCCTCGCGCAGCGCGGCGATCCGCTCGCCGGAGTAGCCGAGCTCGGCGAGCACCTCGTCGGTGTCCCGGCCGAGCGGCCGCCCCGGCCAGCGGAGCTCGCCGGGCGTGTCCGACAGGCGGAACAACACGTTTTGCATGGTGAGCGCGCCGAGCTCCTCGTCGGGCAGCTCGACGAACGTGCCGAGCGCCGCGTACTGGGGGTCCGCGGCGATGTCGGTCACGTCGTAGATGGGCGCGACCGCGGCCTGCACCTCCTCGAAGCGGGCGATGACGTCGGCGGCGTCGCGTTCGGCGATCCAGGACCCGACGGCCTCGTCCAGCTCGTCCACGTGCTGCACCCGCCCGTGCCCGGTCGCGAACCACGGCTGCTCGACCAGGTCGGGGCGGCCGACGAGGGTGACGACGCGCTCGGCGATGGGCTGGGCGCTGGTGGAGATCGCCAGCCAGCGGCCGTCGCGGGTGCGGTAGGTGTTGCGCGGGGCGTTGCTGCTCGAGCGGTTCCCGGTCCGCCGCGGCACGACGCCGAGGGCCTTGTACGCCGTCATCTGCGGGCCCAGCAGGCCCAGGATGGGCTCGATGATCGCCATGTCGATCACCTGGCCGCGTCCGGTGCTTTCGCGGGCGTGCAGCGCCACCATGACCGCGTATGACATGGCGAGGCCCGCGATGCCGTCGGCGAGGGCCAGCGGCGGCAGGGTGGGCGGGCCGTCGGGCTGCCCCGTCATGGCCGCGAACCCGCTCATGGCCTCGGCCAGCGTCCCGAACCCCGGCTGCCGGGCCATCGGCCCGGTCTGCCCGAACCCGGTCATCCGCGCCACGATCAGCCGCGGGTTGAGCTTCATGAGCCCATCGGGAGCGAGGTTCCAGCGCTCCAGGGTGCCGGGGCGGAAGTTCTCGATCAGCACGTCGGAGTCCTCGGCCAGGCGGCGCAGGATCTCCTGCCCCTCGCCGGTGGACAGGTCGACGGCCGCCGTGCGCTTGTTGCGCGACAGGGTCTTCCACCACAGGCCCACGCCGTCCACGGACGCGCCGTGGCCGCGCGATGGGTCGCCGCGCCGTGGATGCTCGATCTTGATCACGTCGGCGCCGAAGTCGCCCAGCATCATCGCGGCGGAGGGACCGGCGAACAACGTCGCCGCGTCGATGACCCGTAGGTCGCCGAGGCTCGTCATGGGTATGTAACTTATAAGAAATATGTCATAGGTCAACCGATGTGACCGCTATACGAGACACTGGGGACATGTCAGGCACCGAGCCGCGGCCGCCCATGAGCAAGGCCGACTACGTCTACAGCGTGCTGCTCGACGAGATCCGCAGCGCGCGGATCCCCGGCGGCACGGCGCTGCGGGCCGGCCACGTGGCCAGGCGGCTCGGCGTGTCGGTGACGCCGGTGCGCGAGGCGCTGCGCAGGCTGGAGAAGGACCGGCTGATCAGCTACGAGGCGCATCACGGGGCGACCGTGGTGGACCTCGGGGACGAGGCGCTGGCGGAGTACTACGGCCTGCGCGCGGTCGTCGAGGGCCTCGGCGCGCGCCTGGCGGCGGCCCGGATCACCCCGGCGGAGCTGGCCGAGCTGCGCGAACTGCACGCCGCGATGGGCGCCGACGCGGCGGGGGGCAGGAACGACCGGCTCGGCGAGCAGAGCAGGCGTTTCCACCTGCGCATCGTGGACATCGGGGGGCCCGCGTTCCTGGGGGCGCACGCGAAGGCGGTGCGCAACAGCTTTCCCGTGCCGGCCGAGGCCTCGCTCTGGCTGGACGAGGCCCAGGTCAAGGTCCAGCTGGCGGCGCACGAGGGCATCCTGGCCGCACTGGAGTCCGGCGACGGCGACGCCGCGGAACGCATCATGATCGACCACGTGCGCCAGGCAGGCGAGTTCCGCGCCCGCCACTGACCCATGTGTCACTCTGGTGCTCTGGCAGACGGCGATCCGGAAGGACGGAGACCGTGGCGGACGCCTGGATCCTGCATCCCGACTACCGCACTCCACCGATCCCTCAGGGCGTCATGCCCGGCCCGTGGCGGCACCCCGACGGGGGCCAGCTCATGAACGGCGCCTACGAGCGCCTCCTGCCGGATCGGCAGTCCGAGATCGTGACCGTCTGGTTCGGCTACCCGCTCAGCCACTGGCTCGGCCCGCGCATGCCGCGGTTCAGCAGCCCCATGGTGTCGCCCTGGAACCCGGTGCTGTCCCTGGGGCTGGCGCTCGATCCGACCGCGCCGGTGCCGTACGCGGACGAGCTGTGGTGCGACCGGTGGATCGCCGAGGCGCTCCTGTACGGGCGCAAGCCGTACGGGGCGTTCACGCTGCCGGCCGAGGAGGCGCTGGGCTGGCTCGCCCAGAGCGGCGGCGCCGGGCTGGTGTACCAGGCGCGGGCGTTCGGGGAGCTGATCAGGGTGGTGGCGGGGTCGGCCGAGCCGTACGCGCGCCTGTTCGACCTGGACGCGCTGATCGCCGACTACCTGGACGCGCTGCCGCAGGAGCCGGCCGAGCGGGAGGCCGCGGCGCTGGACGCGCACCGCCACCGCTCCCCCGCGCTGGACTACGTCCTGGGCGACGACGGCGAGGCCCGTTTCGCGCAGACCCCGCTGTCGGTACGCGGCCTCACCCTCGGCTACCCGCCCGGCGAGACCGCCGCCCGCATCGCCGCCGAGGCCATGGCGTGACCCGGTAGTCTGGGACTGATGATCAAAGGCGTCCTCTTCGACCTGGACGGCACCCTGCTCGACCACCGGGGCGCCGCCGACACCGCGATCGCCGGCTGGGTGTCGGCGCACTGCCCCGGCCATCCGCGCCTGGCCGACGTGCCCGGCCTCTGGGCCGAGTTGGAGGGGCCCTATCTGGCGATGTGGCAGGCGGGCGAGTGCTCGGTGCAGGAGCAGCGGCGGCTCCGCCTGCGGGCGCTCTGCCGGGAGTTGCTGGTGGACGAGCCCGGCGATCTGGACGCGGCCTACGCCGACTTCGCCGAACGCTACCGGCAGGGCTGGGCCGCCTACCCGGACGCGGCCGAGGCCGTGGCGGCGCTGCGCGGGCTCGCGCTCGGCGTGCTGACAAACGCCGCATCACGACGCTGACCGACCTGCCCGGCCTGGTCCGCTAGCCCTGCCGCACGCTCACCTCGGCCAGCGCCGACCCGGCCAGGTCGAAGCCGCCCACGTGCGCCAGATAGTCGCCCTTCGCCAGCGGGTCGCCCACGTACACGCCGCCCGCCTGGCGGACCAGCAGCGCCCCGGCCGCCACGTCCCAAGGGTTGGACCAGGTGCCGTACGTGGCGTCCGACCACCCGGCGGCGACGTGGGCGAGGTTGAGCGCGGCGCTGCCGGGCCGCCGCACGGCGGAGAACGACTCCAGGAGCCTCCCGTAGCGCCGCAGCGCCGCCTCCCCTTCGGTGGCCAGGTCGCGTGGCGTGGGGTAGGCGCACAGGAGCATCGCCTCGCGGTCGGCGCGCGCACCCCGGCTGCGGATCGGAGTGCCGTTGCACCAGGCGCCGGCGGTGGTGGCGGTGAACTCGTCGTCGCGCACCGGGTCGTACACGACGCCCGCGACCAGCTCGCCGCGCACGGCGGCGGCGATGGAGACGCAGAAGAACGGCAGCCCGGTCGCGAAGTTGGCGGTGCCGTCGATGGGGTCGACGTACCAGGTGAGGTCGCCGGAGCCGGTGACGCCGCCTTCCTCGCCGACGATCGCGCTGCCGGGCACGCGGGCCTCGATGACCGCGCGGATGGCCTCCTCGGACGCCCGGTCGTGCTCGGTGACGGGGTCGTGGAAGTCGCGCTTGGTGCTCACCTCGGGCCGGGAGCGGAACGCCTTGCGGAGCCGGGGGCCGACGGACCTGGCCGCCTCGGTCGCGGTGTCGAGCAGCTGTGTCGCATCCATCTCCCCTTCAGCCTAGCGGCCCTGATAGCGGCGGCAGTGGGCGGGTGGGAGCTGTTTGTCAGGACATTCTGACCTCGGTTAAGCTGATCACATGACCGCGAACCTCGCCATCGACCTGGACCGGTCCAGTCCCGTGCCGCTCTATTTCCAGGTGGCCGAGCAGATCGCCGAGGCGATCCGGCGAGGCGACCTGGCGCCCGGCGCCCGGCTGGACAACGAGATCCTGCTGGCCGACAAGCTCGGGCTGTCCAGGCCGACGATCCGCCAGGCGATCCAATACCTGGTGGACAAGGGCCTGCTGGTCCGCAAGCGGGGTGTCGGCACGCAGGTGGTGCACGGCCAGGTCAAGCGCTCGGTCGAGCTGACAAGCCTGTACGACGATCTCCGCCGGGCGGGCCAGGAGCCGGCCACGCAGGTCCTGGCGCTGGAGCCGCGGCCGGCCGAGGAGGAGATCGCCCGCATCCTGGGCATGGAGACCGGCGCCGAGATCCTCTACGTGGAGCGGCTGCGCTTCGCGGCCGGGGAGCCGCTGGCCGTGCTGCACAACTGGCTGC
Source organism: Nonomuraea sp. 3N208 (assembly GCF_052245935.1). Classification (NCBI taxonomy): domain Bacteria; kingdom Bacillati; phylum Actinomycetota; class Actinomycetes; order Streptosporangiales; family Streptosporangiaceae; genus Nonomuraea; species Nonomuraea sp. 3N208. Next base: position 42,758 of record NZ_JBQQBR010000010.1, read on the forward strand.
CGCCGGGGCTGGCCCCGCTGACCGCCGCCGGCCTCGAGGGCCGCGGCCTGTACGAGCTGCTGCGCGGGGCAGGCGTGCGAATGCGGGTGGCCAACCAGCGCATCGGTGCGCGGGCGGCCACCCAGGCGGAGGCCCGGCTGCTGGAGGAGCGCCGCGGCGCCCCGCTGCTCACCATGATCCGCACCACGTACGACGACCAGGGCCGCGCGGTCGAGCACGGCTCGCACGTCTACCGCGCCTCCCACTACTCCCTCGAGGTCACCCTCATCGAACGCTGACCGGCAGGCGTCGGGCAACCGGCGATCAAGCGCCGTGCAATCCCGCCCGCGTGGAACTACCCAGGAAGCTCCGAGCCCCACGGGGCATGACGATGGCAGCCTCGATCATCGGCCGTCCGGCGAGAGCCGGGCGGCCGTTTTCGTGGTTACGTTCCGTTTAAGTCCACCCCTGACCCTTGGCAAGACGCCTTCCTGACACCTAGGGTCCAGTGCAATGCCACACATTACTGGGAAGGTGACATGAGGAGATCGGCGGCGTTCGCGAGCCTCACCACGGCCGTCCTGCTGGCGCTCACAGCTTGCGGAGGAGGTGGCGGGGCGCCCGCGACCGGCTCGTCGGGCGGGCCCGGCGCGACCCCGGCGACCGGCGGCACCGTGCGCGTCCTGGCCAACGCGGACTTCTCGCACCTGGATCCGGCACGCGGCTGGGACGGCGGCGTGAACAACTTCTACCGGCTCATCTACCGGGGGCTGACGACGTTCGGGGCGGGGCCGGGGGCAGAGGGCACGAAGATCGTGGCCGACCTGGCGACCGACACGGGCAGGCCGTCCGACAACGCCAAGACGTGGACGTACACCCTCAAGGACAACCTGTTCTTCGAGGATGGCACGCCGATCACCAGCGAGGCGGTGAAGTTCGGCTTCTCGCGCGCCTTCGATCCCGAGGCCGGGATCGGCTCGCCGTACGCGCGGCTGCTGCTGGAGGCGTCCAAGGACTACAAGGGCCCGTACCTGTCCGGGGATCTCGACACCATCGAGACGCCCGACGCCAAGACGGTCGTCTTCCACCTGAAGAAGCCGTTCGCCGACTTCCCGAGCGCGCTGACGATGGTCAACTTCACCCCGTTCCCCAAGGGCACCGGCGCGGCGGCGGCCTTCGACAGCAAGCCGATCGCGAGCGGCCCGTACAAGGTGGCGAGCTACCAGCGCGGCGTGTCGCTGAAGCTGGTGCGCAACCCGTACTGGAAGCGTGAGACCGACAGCCTGCGCGCGGCCAAGCCGGACGCGTTCGAGTGGACGTTCGGGCTGGACCCGGCGACGATGGACGAGCGCATGCTGGCCGGGCAGGGCAAGGACGCCGACGCCATCGCCGGGTCCATCCAGGCGCAGACGGTGGCGCGGGTGCAGACGCCGCAGATCAAGGCGCGCACGCTGTCCGGGCTCAACGGCTGCACCACCTACATGGGCCTGAACACCACCAAGAAGCACTTGGGCGACGTCCGCGTACGCCAGGCGATCAACCACGCCATCAACAAGGACACCGTCGTCGCGGGCATGGGTGGCGCCACCCTGGCGCAGAAGGGCACGTCGATCCAGCCGCCCACGGTCGCGGGCCGGGTGGACTACGACCCGTACCCCTACGACGTCGAGAAGGCCAAGCAGCTCCTGGCGGAGGCGGGTCTCGCCGACGGGTTCACCCTGACGCTGGACAGCCGGACGATCCCGAAGATGGCGGCGGTCGCGGTGGCGATCCAGGAGGCACTCAAGCAGGTGAAGATCGACGTCAAGATCAAGAACATCGACACGTCGACGTACTACGAGGTCATCGGCACACCGGCGCAGCAGAGCGATGCCGCCGTCACCGGCTGGTGTCCCGACTGGGCGTCGGGTGCGACGTTCCTGCCGCCGCTGTTCGACGGCCGCAACATCACCCCCAAGGGCAACGCCAACCTGGCCCAGATCAACGACAAGGCGATCAACGAGCGGATCGACGAGATCGCCGCGATGGAGGACGTCCAACAGGCCAACGCCGCGTACGGCGAGCTGGACAAGCAGATCATGGAGCTGGCGCCGGTGGTGCCGCTGGCGTATGAGAAGGTCATCCTCGTCGTCGGCTCGAACATCGCGGGCGCCTACCAGTCCAACGCGTACTCCGGCGGCATCGACCTGGTGTCCGTCGGACTGGCGAAGCCGACGAAGTAGATGACGCTCGCGATTCACACGGGCGCTCCCGCCACGTCGGGCCGCCGCGTGGCGGGCGCGCTGCTGCGCGACCGCGGCGCGGTGCTCAGCGCCGCGTTCCTGGCACTGATCGTGCTGATGGCGATCTTCGCACCGCTGATCAGCGCGATCATCGGGCACGGCCCGAACGACTTCGACACCGCGGCGGTCAACACCGACCTCGGCGGGGTGCCGCATGGCGCGCTCGGCGGGATCAGCGCCGAGCACCCCCTGGGTGTCGAGCCGCAGAACGGCCGCGACGTCCTGGCCCGCATCGCGTACGGCGCGCGTGTGTCGCTGCTGATCGCGGCCGCGGCCACCGCGCTGACCACGCTCCTGGGGGTGGTGCTCGGCATGCTGGCCGGGTTCCGCCAGGGCTGGGTGGACCAGGTGATCTGCCGGGTCATGGACTTCCTCATGGCCTTCCCCGCGCTCATCTTCATGATCGCGATCTTGTCGTCGCTGCCGCAGGGGAACCGGGAGGTGCTGCTGGTCATGGTGATCAGCGTCTTCGGCTGGCCATACCTGGCGCGGGTGGTGCGCGGGCAGACGCTGACGCTGGTCAACAGGGAGTTCGTGGAGGCGGCGCGGGCGTCCGGAGCGTCCACCGGGGCACTGGTGTTCAAGGAGATCCTGCCGAACCTGCGCAGCTCCCTCATCGTGATGACGACGCTCGCCGTGCCCGGCTATGTCGGCACCGAGGCGGGTCTGTCGTTCCTGGGAGTCGGGGTGGCGCCGCCGACGCCGTCGTGGGGGCAGATGATCTCCAGTTCGGTCGGCTGGTACGCCGTGGACCCGATGTACTTCGCGATCCCCGGCACGTTCCTGTTCCTGACCGTGTTGTCGCTGACGGTGCTCGGCGACCGGCTGCGGGCCGCCTTGGACGCCGGGGAGGCCTCGTGATGGCGCGTTACCTGGCCGGGCGGGCCGCCGGTGTCGTAGTGATCCTTTTCCTGGTGTGCTTGTTCACCTTCATCATCTTCTTCACGCTGTCGCCGGACCCGGCGGTGATGATCTGCGGCAAGACGTGCACGCCTGAGCGCATCGACCAGATCCGCTCGGTGCTGGGGCTGGACGAGCCGTTCGGCACGCAGTTCGTGTCGTTCCTCGTCGGGCTCTTCGCCGGCCGGGACTACGGCGAGGGCGCGAACCTCGTGCACTGCGCGGCGCCGTGCCTGGGCTACAGCTTCCAGACCAACCAGTCCGTGTGGGACATGGTGGTGGAGCGGCTGCCGGTCAGCGCGACGGTCGCGATCGGGGCGGCGGTGTTGTGGCTGCTCGTCGGCGTCGCGGCGGGCCTGGTCAGCGCGGTCAAGGAGGGCACCTGGTGGGACCGGGCGGCGATGGGGCTGGCGCTGGGCGGCTCCAGCGTCCCGAACTACGTGCTGGCGCTGGCCCTGCAGTACGTGCTGGTGGTGCAGCTGCAGGTGCTGCCGTTCCCGCAGGCGGTGGCGTTCGGCGACGACCCGGTGCTGTGGTTTCAGTCGTACCTGATGCCGTGGGTCGTGCTGGCCACCGGCTATGCCTGCCTGTACGCGCGGCTGACCCGCGCCAACGTGATCGACACGCTCGCCGAGAACTTCATGCGCACGGCCAGGGCCAAGGGGCTCAACCCGGCACTGACCCTCCGCAGGCACGCGCTGCGCCCGGCGCTGACGCCGATCGCCACGATCTTCGGCATGGACTTCGCGGCGCTGCTGGGCGGCGCGCTGATCACCGAGACGGTGTTCGGGCTGAACGGGGTCGGCAAGATGGCGGCCGACTCCATCGCGAAGAACGACCAACCGGTGATCATGGCGGTGACGTTGCTGGCGGCCTTCTTCGTGGTGATCGGGAACGTGGTGGTGGATCTGCTGTACACGGGGCTGGACCCGAGAGTGAGGATCGCGGCGAAATGAGCGACCTGCTTGTCGTGGAGGACCTCACGGTCACCTTCCCGACCACGCGCGGGCCGGTGGACGTGGTCAAGAACGTGTCCTTCACGCTGGACCGGGACGAAACCCTCGGCATCGTCGGCGAGTCCGGCTCGGGCAAGTCGATGACCAGCCTGGCGATCATGGGGTTGCTGCCGAAGGGCGCCCGGACCGCCGGCAGCGTCCGGTTGGACGGCGTGGAGCTGCTGGGGCGGCCGGACCGGGAGCTGCGACGGTTGCGCGGCGACCGGATGTCGATGATCTTCCAGGATCCGTTGTCGTCGCTGAACCCGTACTACACGGTCGGCCTGCAGATCGAGGAGGTCTACCGCGAGCATCGCGGCGGTTCGGGCAAGGACGCGCGGAGGGTCGCGGTCGCGGCGCTGGAGCAGGTGGGGTTGCCCGAGCCGGAGCGGCGCGCCGGCTTCTACCCGCACCAGTTCTCCGGCGGGCAGCGGCAGCGCGTCATGATCGCGATGGCGCTGGTGTGCTCGCCCGCGCTGCTGATCGCCGACGAGCCGACCACGGCGCTGGACGTGACCGTGCAGGCGCAGATCCTGCGCCTGCTGGCCGACCGGAGCGGCGGCATGGGCCTGGTGTTCGTCACGCACGACCTGGCCGTGATCAGCTCCATCGCCACCCGCGTGCTGGTGATGCGGCAGGGCGAGCAGGTCGAGTACGGCACCGCCGAGCAGGTGTTCGCCGGGCCCCGGCACGACTACACCCGGATGCTGCTGGACAGCGTCCCGCGCATCGACGACCCGATGGACGACGGGGTGACCGCATGACGTTGCTGCGGGCCGACCAGCTGACCAAACGTTTCGTCTCGCGTGGCCCGCTGGGCGCGAAGGCCGAGTTCACGGCCGTCGACCAGGTGAGCTTCGACGTGCGGCCCGGCGAGACGCTGGCCGTGGTGGGCGAGTCGGGCAGCGGCAAGTCCACGGCCGCTCGCATGATCGCCAAACTCATGGACCCGACCGCGGGCACGCTGGAGTTCGAGGGCGAGGACGTCACCCGTGCCACGGGCGCGGCGCTGGCCCGCTTCCGGGCCAATGTCCAGGTCGTCTTCCAGGATCCGTTCTCCTCGCTCAACCCGCGCCACACGGTGGAGCGGATCCTGATGGCGCCGCTGGACTACCAGGGCATCGCGCCGGAGGGGAGCCGCCGGGAGCACGCCAAGGAGCTGATGGAGCGGGTCGGGCTGAACCCGGACCATTCGCTCCGATATCCGGCGCAGTTCTCCGGCGGCCAGGCGCAGCGCATCGGCATCGCCCGCGCGCTGGCCGTCAACCCCAAGCTGGTGATCTGCGACGAGGCCGTGTCGGCGCTGGACGTGTCGGTGCAGGCGCAGGTGATCGAGCTGCTGCGGCGGCTGCAGCGGGAGAGCGGATTCAGTTACGTCTTCATCGCCCACGACCTGGCCGTCGTCCGGCAGATCGCACACCGGGTGGCGGTCATGAGCAAGGGGCGGATCGTCGAGCTCGGCGACACCAAGCAGGTGTTCGGCGATCCGCGCGACGACTACACCAGGACGCTGCTCGCGGCCATTCCCCGCATCAACCCGGACTGGGAGCGCCGCAGAAAGGAGAGGTCTTGATCACCGCGACCTACACGATTCCCGGGATGCGGGTGCGCGACCACGTGGTGGAGGTGCCGCTCGACTGGTCGGACCCGGGGGCGGCGATCACGGTGTTCGCCCGGGAGCTGGTGGCTCCGGACCGCGACCGGGAGGACCTGCCGTGCCTGCTGTTCCTGCAGGGCGGGCCCGGCGGCAAGGGGCCGCGGCCCGTGGGCACGTCGGGGTGGCTGGGGCGGGCGCTGGAGACGTACCGGGTGATTCTGCTCGACCAGCGCGGCACCGGCCGCAGCACGCGGATCGACGGGCGGGTGATGAGTGCGCTGGGTGCCCAGGAGGGCGCCGGCTACCTGGCCCGCTTCCGCGCGGACTCGATCGTGGCCGACGCCGAGCACCTGCGTAAGACCGTCTTCGGTGGCACGCGCTGGGCGACGCTGGGGCAGAGCTACGGCGGGTTCCTGACGCTCACGTACCTGTCGGCGGCCCCGGAGGGGCTGAGCGCCTGCTACGTGGCGGGCGGGCTGGCGGCGCTCGAGCCGGACGCCGAGGAGGTCTACCGGCGCACCTATCCCCGGGTGGCGGCCAAGAACGCCGCGTTCTACCGCCGTTACCCGCACCACGCCGAGACGGCCGCGCGGCTCGCCGACCGGCTGGCCGAGGGCGACGTGCGGCTGCCGGACGGCGACGTGCTGACCGTGCGGCGGCTGCAGTCACTCGGCCTCGACTTCGGCATGAAGCCGGGCTACGAGCGCATGCACTGGCTGCTCGACGAGACAGAAGGGTTACCGGAGACGTTTCTGCACCAGGTGCTGGCGCGCACCTCCTTCGCCGACAACCCGCTGTTCGCGGCGTTGCAGGAGAGCATCTACGGCTCCGGGCCCGGCGCGAGCGCGTGGGCGGCGCAGCGCGAGCTGGCCCGGCATCCGGCCTTCGCCGAGGACGCCAGGCCGCTGCTGTTCACCGGGGAGATGATCTATCCCTGGATGTTCGCGGAGATCCGCGCGCTGCGGCCCTTCCGCGCCGCCGTCGAGCTGCTCGCCGAGCGGGCGGAGTGGCCGCGGCTGTACGACCTGGACCGGCTGGCCGCCAACGAGGTGCCGGTGGCCGCGGCCGTCTATTTCGACGACATGTACGTCGACTCCGGTCTGCAGCTGGACACCGCGGCCCGGATCGGCAACGCGCAGGCATGGGTGACGAACGAGTATGAACACGACGGCATCGGCGAGGACCGCGTCTTCGCCAGACTGACCGAGCTGGTCCGCGACATAGGAGGAGGAATCACCGGTGAGTGACGGCAGGCTGCCCAAACTGTCGGAGATCCCCGCGTTCACCGAGTACATCGCCCAGGGCTGGGACTCCCCCGCCCGCACCCCCGACCTGGTGCCCGGAGCGGCCGAGGCCGCCGCCGGCCACCGGGCCCGCCTCGCCGCCGCCCTCCCCGGCACGACCGTGGTCGTCGCGGCCGGCCGGGCGCCGGTCCGCAGCAACGACACCGACTACGACTTCCGGGTGGACAGCGACTTCTTCTGGCTGACCGGCTGCGCGGTGGAGCAGGCGGTGGCCGTGGTCCGGGATGGCGAGGCCACCGTGTACCTGCCGCCGCCGGCCCGCCCCGGCGACCCGGGCTTCTTCTCCGACGCCGTCTACGGCGAGTTGTGGGTGGGCCCGTCGCCGTCGCTGGAGGAGTGGTCGGCCGCGCTCGGGATCGAGGTGTTCCCGTTACCCGCCTTCGCCGGGCCGCCTCCCGGCGCCCTGCTGGCCGGCCCCGGCTGGGAGGAGCCCTCGGAGGAGCTCGGGCGGACGCTGGCCGAACTCCGCATGATCAAGGACGACTGGGAGATCGCCCAGCTCCGCGAGGCCGTCGACCGTACCGTCGAGGGGTTCGCGGCGGTGCTCGCCGAGGTCCCGGCGGCGGTGGCGGGCGGCGGCGAGCGCTGGCTGCAGGGCACGTTCGACCGGTACGCCAGGACGTACGGCAACGGCCCCGGCTACGCGAGCATCGTGGGCGCGGGGCCGCACGCGCCCACCCTGCACTGGGTGCGCTGCGACGGCCCGGTGCGTCCCGGCGAGCTGCTGCTGCTCGACATGGGGGTCGAGGTCCGCAGCCTCTACACCGCCGACGTCACCCGCACCTTCCCCGTGTCCGGGTCCTTCTCCCCCGCCCAGCGGCAGGTGCACGACCTGGTGGAGAGGGCGCACCGCGCCGGGATGGCGCAGGTCGCGCCGGGGCGGGCGTTCACCGATTTCCACCACGCCGCCATGGAGGTCATCGCGCATGGCCTGCACGACTGGGGGCTGCTGCCGGTCTCGGTGGACGAGGCGCTGTCCGAGCGGGGCCAGCACCACCGTCGCTACCTGGTCTGCGGCATCGGCCACCATCTGGGGCTGGACGTGCACGACTGCGCCCGCTCCCGCCCGGAGGCCTACCACGGCGCGCGGATGGCGCCCGGCATGGTGCTGACCGTGGAGCCTGGCCTGTACTTCCACGCCCACGACCGCACGGTGCCGCCGGAGCTGCGGGGGATCGGCGTGCGGATCGAGGACGACCTGCTGGTCACGGCCGACGGGGCGGAGGTCCTTTCCGCCGCCCTGCCCATCGACGCGACCGGCCTGGAGCACTGGGCGAAGGAGCGGACCTGACCGCCCGCTCCCCCGCCTCCTCTCACGCCGACCGGCTGTAGCGGGCCTGTCGCGCGGCCGCGGTCAGGGCCGCCGCCCTGGCCGCCTCGGTCGGGGTGAACGGCAGTTCCGGCCGCCTGATCAGCAGGGCGCGGTCCGGGTTCACGGAGATCACCATGGTCGTGTTGAGCTCGGCGCCCTCGTCCACGGTGTCGCCGGGCCGCCGCCACTCGACCTGCGAGACCCGCAGCAGCTCGGCCATCGCCTCCGGCAGCCGGTCGGGGTCGGCGCTGACCCGCTGGGCCAGGACCAGTGCCTGCACGCCCGGGTCGGTGAGGTCCTTGACCTGGGCGGGCACGATGACGACGTCGTGCCCGCCGGCATCGGTCAGCGCCTTGGCGAGCACGCCGAGCGCCAGGTCGCGGGGCGCCTCGATGACGAACTCGTCGAGCGCGTCGCAGCCGGCGGGCGTGATGGCGCTGCTGCCGGTCGGCGCGATGTGCAGCGCCAGAATGTTGCAGCCCAGGCGGCCGAACGCGCCGGCCACCGTCGCCAGCCGGCCGGGGCGCTCCACCACCCGCATGCGGACGCGCCACAACGCCATCGGAGAGCCGGCTCCCTCGTCCACCGGGAGCGCCGCGCCTCTGGGTGCGGGGCGGCGGCCGATCCGTTTGTGGATCGCGGCTCCGAGGATCAACGCCACGCCGAGCCCGATCAGCACGACGGGCCCCGGGTCCTCGTGCCCGAGCAACGTCGCGAGCAGGTGCGCCAGGCCCACCGCGAGGAACAGGGCGGCGAGCTCGACGATCTCCCGCCGCCACGAGCGTCCTTGCCGGGTGTCCTGTTGGCCGACATGTCCGGAACGTAGGTGCATGACCTTAGGTGCATCGCTCATGGCACCCAGTCTCGGTACGGGTTGTTACATGATCACGGTCGGCGCGGTTGCGGCGGCATTAAAGCGCGTTCACCGCATTACCCCGCGCTTACCTGCCGGGGTGGACGACGATCTCACCCCCGCCGATGTCGGTGCCGTGGTTGTCGTAGACGACCTCGCCCCCGTCCTCCTTCCAGATCCTGATCTGGAAGCGATCGGGCGAGCCGTCGGATGCCGTGACCATGAAGGCGTACCCGGGCTTGCCGTTGACCTTGCCGACGCCCCGGTAGCGGACCTCGCCGCCGGTCACCACGAGCCAGTCGTAGTGGGTGGCCACGAAGGCGACGCCCCCTGCCGGGAACGCGAACATGGTCTGTCCAGCCGGGCGGGTGGCGTCCTTGTGGTACGCCGACACGAACCCGAACGCGGCCTTGCCCGTCGCCGCCGGCTTGCCCGGCTGCGCGCCGGCCGGTGAGTCGATCCAGCCGCCTCCGGTGACGAACCCGGCCTTCGGGTCGTAGACCACGACGGGATCAGCCGTCGCCACCGCCTTGCCGCCGTCGCCGTCGCCGACGGTGACCACCGGCTGGAAGATCCCGCTCTTGGTGTAGGCGTGCTCCTCCGCGCACGGTCCCGTGGTGCCGTCCGTCCAGTCGACCTGGCAGGTCAGCGTGTCATCCGTCCCCGGGTCGGTGAACGTGACCGCCAGCTGCACAGGCTTGCCGGCCGCGACGGGATCCTGCGGACCCGACATGCGGGTGATGGCGGGGTCGGCGTTCGCCACGGTGACGGTCGCGGTGTCCCGGCTGCGCCCGGCCGCCAGCGTCACTCGGTAGGAGCCTTCGTCCGTGCAGGTCACCGTGGTCTGCGGCGCGCCGGGATCGGCGAACGTGCAGGTGCCCTCGGCCCCGTCGGCGGCCTCGTACCGCCAGGCCGGCGTGCCCGCTCCGGAGAACGTGCCCGTCAGCGCGATGGAGGTGCCTTCCGCGCCGGAGGCGTCCGGGCCCGCGGTCACCACCGCGACGGGGTCGACGCTCTCCAGCGTCGGCGTCACGGGCTTGATCAGGCCGTCGTCGCCGAACTCCAGCCGGTCGACGGTGGTCTCCCGGTGCGTGCCGTCACCGCCGGGGATGGCGAAGCGGTGGTAGGCGATGTACCAGTCGTCGGTGCCGGGCACGCGGATCACCGAGTGGTGACCGGTGCCCTTGATACCGAGCGCGAGGTTCTTGCGCAGGATGACGCCCCGCTTGGTCCAGGGGCCGAGCGGCGTCTCACCCGTGGCGTAGGCCACCTGGTAGTCCTCGCTGCGGGTGTCGTTCTCCGACCACATGAAGTAGTAGGTGCCGTCCCGCTTGATGACGAAGGAGCCTTCGTTGTATCCGTCCGGCTTGTACGTCTTCAGCTTCACCGCGTCGAACGAGACCATGTCGGCGTTCAGCGGCACCTGGTAGGAGTTGCCGTTGCCCCAGTACAGGTAGTGCTGCCCGTCGTCGTCCTGGAACACGGCGGGGTCGATCATCTGCCCGCTGTAGGTCCCGGCGGGGACGAGCGGCTTGCCGAGCGCGTCGCGGAACGGGCCCGTCGGCGAGTCCGCCACGGCCACCCCCAGGTGCTTGGCCGTGTTGCCGCTGGCCATGCCGCCGCTGAAGTAGAAGTAGTACTTCCCGTCCTTCTCGGCGATCGCCGGCGCCCAGGCGCTGTTGTCCGCCCACGACACGTCCGGCCCCAGGTCGAGGATCACGCCGTGGTCGGTCCAGTGCACCAGGTCGGTCGAGGAGAACGCCTTGAACTGGGTCCCGCTCCAGCCGGGGAAGCCGTCCGTGGTCGGATACAGGTAGAAGCGGTCGCCGAACACCACGAGGTTGGGGTCGGCGTACAGGCCGGGCAGCACGGGGCTCTTCATGACGAGCGCGGTGACCTTCCACTCCCGCTTCGTGCCGTCCGCGCCGGTCACGGTGTAGGTGACGGGCTCGGTGAAGTCCCGCTCCGCGCCGGAGGCCGGGCTGACGGTGGCGCCGGGCGCGAGCGTCAGCGTGGGCGCCAGCTTGGTGACGTCGCTGCCTTCCTTGAGCGGCAGCGTGATCCGGCCGCCGTCGGCGTCCACGATGGCGTCGACCTTGGCCTGCGGCAGGGTCACGCCGATGATCGCGGCGGGGTCGCCGCCGAGCGCGTAGATCTCCGCGGCCGACAACGCGCGGCCGTAGACGCGGAAGTCGTCCACCTCGCCGGCGAAGTACGGGTCCTCGGCGTACAGCGACCTGCCGATGTATCCGCCGTAGGTCTTGGCGGCGTCGTACAGGTCGGACGGCTTGACCGTGACGTTCGCCGCGCGGGCGATCTCGACGCCGTCGAGGCACATGACCATCGTCTTCGCGGCCGAGTCGAGCGTCACCGCGACGTGCTTCCATTCGCCGCCGGGCAGCGCCGCCGAGTGCCGCATGGACGACTCCGCCTGCCAGCTCCCGGTGGTGATCGCCGAGAACAGCACGCCGGCGCCGTTGCGGGGCCCGGTGAACAGGTACTTGTTGCGGTCCGGGCCGAAGCCGTAGATCCACTGGTTGGCCGGGGTGGAGGCGTTCCACTTGACGTGGAACGCCACGGTCACGTCGGAGACGTCCTTGAGCACGCCGTTCGGGATGGTGACGTACGGCGCGGTCGTGGACGTGCCGGCGCCGCCCACCATCTGGAACGACGCGCCGTGGACGCCGTCGCCCCACGCCGGGGTGCGCTCGTAGGAGCCGTCGTTGCCGCGGCCGGAGGCGTCACGGGCGACGGTGCCGCCCTTCTCGTCGAAGGTGTAGTGCAGCAGCAGGTCGGCCGGGATCGCGGCGGTGGCCTCGACGGGGATGGTGACGGTCTTGGAGCCGTCCGCGGTGCGTACCGTGATCTCGGTCTTGCCCGCCTTGACCGTGGTCACCAGGCCGGTGGCGCTGACCGTCGCGACGGACGGGTCGGCGCTGGTCCAGGTGAGCTGCCTGGCGGTGGCGTTCGCGGGCTCGACGACAGCCTTGACCTGGCGGCCCACGCCGACGCCGAGTCGCAGCTCGGCGGGCGAGACGGTGAGGCTCTCCACCGGCACGCCCTCGGCCGACACGGTGACCGTCGCCTTGGCCCGCACCGACGCGCCGTCGGGCAGCGTGCCCTGCACGGTGAACGTGCCCGCCTGGGCGTAGGCGGAGGCCGGGACCTCGTCCCAGGTGACGGCGACCGAGCCGGTGCTGCCGTCGGCGAACGTGGCGGTCACCTTCTCCGGCAGGATCGGCGCGTCACCGATGCCGGTGACGACCTTGACCTCCTCGGTGCTCTCCACGAGCTGGCCGGGCGCGTAGGCGCGCAGCAGCCGGTCGTACTCGGCCTGCGTGACGCCGATGACGGTGCCGTGGCGGGGCCTGGCGGGCAGCGAGTAGTTCGCCGACGGTGTCCAGGTGCCCGAGGCCAGGTTCGTCGACTCGAACGGGATGTAGCCGCGCCCGCCGAACTCGTCGATGAACAGGTACCACTTCTCCTGGTCGTTGGACTTGAAGATGGTCGGGCCCTCGCCCTGGCTCATGGCGCCCTTGCCGATGCACTCGGAAAGGAAGTCCCACTTGGTGTCGAGCAGCGAAGTGGACGTCTCGGCCAGGATGAACTTGCTGCACGGGGTGGTCGAGCTGTTGTTCCGCTCGTCCTTGGTGTAGCGGTAGTACGTGCCGTCGTGCTTGATGACCGTCGAGTCGATCACCGAGTAGCCCGGGTCCACCCACACCTTGGGCTCGCTGAAGGTGCGGAAGTCGCGGGTCGTGGCGTACATCATCCGGTTGTAGGTGTTGCCCGTGTGGTTCGGGTCGTCCGCGGCGTACAGCTTGGAGGCCCAGAAGACGACGTACGCGCCGATGGTGTCGTCGTAGTACGCCTCCGGCGCCCAGGTGTTGCCTGCGGTGTCGGGCGAGACCTTCACCAGCCGGCCCTCGCTCCAGTTGACCAGATCGGTCGACTCCCACACCATGATCGACTTGCTGCCGGTGCGCTGGGCGGCGTCCCAGTTGCCGTTGCCGAAGATCCGCAGGTCCGTGGCGATCTGGTAGAACTTGTCGCCTTCGGGCGAGCGGATGATGAACGGGTCGCGCAGGCCCTTCTCTCCCAGCGTGGAGGTGAGCACGGGCTTGCCGCCGTTGAGCTCTCGCCAGCGCAGCGGGTCGTTGCCGCGGCTGAGGGCGAAGTAGACCTGCTCCCCGTCCGCGGTCCCCTCTCCGGTGAAGTAGCTGAAGAGGTAGCCCTTGTAGTCCTGCTTGGCCGGCAGTTCGCGCACCTTGGCGGTGAACTCGCGGGTGGCGGTGGCGGCGTTCTTGGTGACCGTGGCGGTCAGCGTGACGGTGACGTCGCCGGCGTCGGGGGCCGGGCGGGTGACCTCTCCGGTGGGCGTGATGACCGACGGCTCGCCGGAGGCCCAGGAGACCGTGGTGCCGTTCTCGCCGACGACGGGGAGTGTGAGGTTGCCGCGCACGTCGTCGGCGCCGTGCACCTTCAGCGCGGCGGCGGCGTCCTGCGCGATCTTCGCGTCGTCGTGCTCGGGCATGACTGTGATCTCGAACGTCTTGGTGTCGGTGAGCGAGCCCCTGGCCAGGGTGGCCGTGAGCGTGGCCGTGGCGGGCGGCTGCCCGTTCGCGGGCCGGGTCACCTTGCCGGTGGCGGTGACCACCGCGGCGTCACTGGTCGCCCAGGTGAGCTTGGAGCCGCCGGGCGCGGCGGCCGGCAGCGTCAGGTCGGCGGTGACGGCGCTGGTGTCGCCGAGGCTGAGGGCCTGCTTGTCGGCCGCGAGCGCGGCGGCGACGGTCGGCTGCGCCAGGCCCTTGACCTCGTCCGCGCTGATCGCCCGGTCGTAGATGCGGAAGTCCCGCAGCTTGCCCTGGAACAGCCTGTCCCCGGAGTACAGCGACCGGCCGAGGTAGTTGGCCGTGGTCGTGCCGCCGCCGATGGAGCCCGGCGTGATCGTGACGTTGGTGTTGCGCCCGATCTCCACGCCGTCCTCGTACAGGAGGCCGGTGGTGCCCGTCTGGGTGTAGACCAGGTGCTTCCAGCCGCCCCGGGCCAGGTTGTACGAGGTCGACAGGCGGGTGTTCTGCTCGGTCGACCAGTTGCCGTTGGCGACCGCGACGCGCAGGTGGTTGCCGGTCGCGAACAGGTAGCCGTTGCCGCTCGTGCCGCTGGTGTTGCCGAACCCGTAGATGAAGTACGGCGTGCGCTGCCCGGGATCGACGAGGACGTCCGTGGAGACGGTGATCGAGTCCATGCCCTTCATGACGTCGTTCGGCAGCTTCACGTCGGTGTCGCTGCCGTTGAACGTCAGCCCGTCGCCCCAGCCGGCCGTGCCGCGCACCGTGCCGTGGCGGGCGTTGCCGGACGAGTCCGCCGCCACCGCTCCCGCCTGCTCGTCGAGCTTGTACCACAGCACCGGGCCGTCGGCCGCCGCTGCCTGGGCGGGCGACACCACGAGCGAAACCGTGGCGGCCAACGCGGCCAGGCACGCCAGAGCGCGTCGTCGCATCGGCGACTCCTCAATTGTTAGCGCTAACATCACACTGCGCGTGAAACGTGTTGCGAGAGTGTTAACCGTGGGGGTGCCCACCGTCAAGAGGGACGTTGCCGCGGACGGTGAACGATCTTCTCGGTGGAGCGGCCGGGGTAGACCACGATCAGGTGCTCCTCGGTGGGGGCGTCAGGGTCGGCTTCGCCCCACTCCCAGTGGCGGGCGTAGACCCGCATCCGGTAGCGCCCGGGCCCGTCGACGGCCAGGTTGGGCAGGGCCTTGAGGGCTCCGGAGTCGCCACGCGCCCGAAGCGGTACAGGCGGGCGGCGGCCCAGGCTCGAGCAAGAATGGCGATGATCTTAGCGCACTGTCCGGGACGGCCCGGACGCCCGTGAACGGCGGATGAATTCTGCCGTACGGTCACCTCTCCGCCCACGCGAATCCCCCAACCACCCTTCCATAATTCAAGTTATGGGGGACATTTCACGAAACGGGGTGCGATGAAGCGTTGGATCGGCGTCATTCTGGCAGTGGCTCTGGCCGGGGTGGCGGTGGTCGCGATCGTCCTCGGCGGCCGGGAGGACAAGGGCCAGGAATTAGCACTGGTACGGGGGGTCATCGGGTCGGAGAAGAAGCCGTTCTTCGACGATCCGCGGGTCAAGGCGGCCTTCGCCGCGCACGGCCTGAGCGTCGAGGTGGACACCGCCGGATCCCGGCAGATCGTCACCGACATGGACCTGAGCAAGTACGCCTTCGCCTTCCCCTCCAGCGTTCCGGCCGCGGAGCGGATCAAGCGCGATCGCAAGGCCACGACGACGTTCTCGCCGTTCTACTCGCCGATGGCGGTGGCGACGTACGAGCCGATCGCGGCGCTGCTGACGAAGGCCGGCGTGCTCCGCGATTCCGGCAAAGGGCACCAAATACTTGATATTAAGAAATATCTAGAATTAGTGGACAAAGGCACTCGATGGGATCAAATCCCGGGTAATTCGGCTTACCCGGCTCGCAAACGAGTCCTGCTCACCACAACCGACATCCGCACGTCCAACTCCGCCGCCATGTACCTGTCAGTGATCGGTTACGTGGCCAACGGCGACGATGTCATCAGCTCCGACGCCCAGATC
This sequence comes from Nonomuraea sp. 3N208, assembly GCF_052245935.1. NCBI lineage: Bacteria > Bacillati > Actinomycetota > Actinomycetes > Streptosporangiales > Streptosporangiaceae > Nonomuraea > Nonomuraea sp. 3N208. The sequence continues at coordinate 58,589 of NZ_JBQQBR010000010.1, forward strand.
GCCAAGTTCGCGCCCATCCTCGCGCCTGCCGTGCTCGACCAGGGCTTCGCCGAGTCGACCAGCGAGGCGTCGTTCGACGACTACCTGGCGCTGGGCGCGGGCAAGACGCCGATGCTGGTGGTGTACGAGGCGCAGTACCTGGCGCACGTCTTCGCCGGCGACGGCGCGATCAAGCCCGAGATGCGGCTGGTCTACCCGTCGCCCACCGTGCTGAGCAAGCACACCCTGGTCCCGCTCTCCGGCCAGGGCACGCGGGTGGGCGAGCTGCTGACCAAGGACCCGAAGCTGCTGGCCCTGGCGGCCGCGTACGGCTTTCGCACCACCGACCCCCAGGCGTTCGCCGACCTGGTGGCCAAGACCAAGGCGCCGGCCGCGGCCGACCTGGTCGACGTCGTCGAGCCGCCTGCGTACGAGCGGCTGGACGAGCTGATCACGACCATCGACGCCGCCCGGCCCTGACAAGGAGATCCTCACGTGTCCGATCTGGTGCTCACGCCGCCCGCGCCGGTCGCGCCGGTGCCGGCGGAGACGGCGGCCGGCATGCTGCCGATGGCCGGCGAGCGCGCGGCCGAGCTGACCGATAAGGCGCGGGAGTTCGCCGGGGAGCTGAGCGGGCTCGATCCGCGCTCCCCGGAGTTCTCCCGCAAGGTGCACGACATCTCTTCGATGGGCGACACCGAGATCAGGTCCGCCTCGCAGGTGGCCAACCGCATGCTGAAGCGGCCGGTGGCCGCGCTCGACGCGGCCCGCGGCGAGGGCTCCGACGCCCAGACCAAGGTTGCCGGCGACCTCGTGGCGCTGCGCCGTACCGTCGTGGACCTGGATCCGAAGCAGGCCGCGAGCGGGGCGCGCAAGCTGCTGGGGCTGATCCCGTTCGGCGACCGGCTGCGCGACTATTTCGCCAAGTTCCATTCCGCGCAGAAGCACATCGACGACATCATCCGCGCGCTCAAGTCCGGCCAGGACGAGCTGCTGCGCGACAACGCCGCCATCGAGGGCGAAAAGGCGAATCTGTGGGAGGCGATGACGCGGCTGCAGGAGTACGCCGTCATGGCGCAGGCCATGGACGCGGCCCTGGAGGAGCGGATCGCGCAGGCCGATGAGGCGCGGGCCACGGCGCTGCGCTCGGACGCGTTGTTCGCGGTGCGGCAGAAGCACCAGGACCTGCTCACCCAGCTGGCCGTCTCTGCGCAGGGCTACCTGGCGCTGGACCTGGTGCGCAAGAACAACCTGGAGCTCAGCAAGGGCGTGGACCGCGCCACCACGACGACGGTCGCGGCGCTGCGTACGGCGGTGACGGTCGCGCAGGCGCTGGCCGGGCAGAAGCTGGTGCTCGACCAGATCAGCGCGCTGAACGCCACGACCAGCGACCTGATCCTGGCCACCAGCGAGATGTTGCGCACGCAGGCGGGCGCGATCCAGAACCAGGCGGCGTCGGCGACCGTGGACCTGGACACGCTGCGGCAGGCGTTCGACAACGTCTACGCCACGATGGACCTCATCGACTCCTTCCGCGCGAAGGCGGTCGAGAGCATGGCGACCACGGTGGACAGCCTGTCGGCCGAGCTGGACCACGCGAAGACGTACCTCGAGCGGGCGAGGGAGGGTGCCGAGTGAGGCGGGCGCTGATCGCGGTCACGCTGCTGCTGGCGGCCGCGTGCGGGGCGGGCGGCGAGGGCGAGGAACTCCCCGATGGTCCCGACCTGCTGCGGGTGCTGGCCGGCAGCGAGGTCAAGGACCTCGAGCCACTGCTGCGCAGGGCCGAGCAGGAGGCCGGCGTCAAGGTCAGGCTCACCTACACCGGGACGCTCGACGGCGCCGAACAGGTCGCGAGCGGCCGCGCCGCCGAACGCGTGGACGCGACCTGGTTCTCCTCCAACCGCTACCTGTCCCTGATCGACGGCGCGCAGGCCAAGCTGTCCACCCAGACCAAGACCATGGTCTCCCCCGTGGTGCTGGGGCTGAAACCGGCCAAGGCAGCCGAGCTCGGCTGGGACGGCAAGCCGGTCTCGTGGGCGGACATCGCGGCGGCGGCCAAGGCCGGCCGCTTCAGCTTCGGCATGACGAACCCGGCCTCCTCCAACTCGGGCTTCTCCGCCCTGGTGGGGGTGGCGGCGGCGCTGTCGGACGCGGACGGCGCGCTCAGCGCCGAGCAGGTGGCCACGGTCACTCCGAAGCTAAAGGAGTTCTTCTCCGCGCAGCGGCTGACGGCCGGCTCGTCGGGCTGGCTGGCCGACGCCTACGCCCGCGACCCGGGCGTGGACGGCATGGTCAACTACGAGTCGGTGCTGCTGGGCCTGCGCGAGCCGGTCACGCTGATCTACCCGAGCGACGGCGTGGTCAGCGCCGACTACCCGCTCACGCTGCTGGCCTCCGCCCCGGAGGAGAAGAAGGCCCTGTACGGCAAGCTCACCGCCTGGCTGCGCACGCCCGCCGTGCAGAACCACATCATGACGAGCACGCATCGGCGGCCGATCGTGCCCGGCGTGACCCCGGGCGCGGAGTTCGGTTCGGCGCAGCTCATCGAGTTGCCGTTCCCGAACCGGCGCAGCACCGCCGACGAGCTGATCTCCACCTATCTCAACCAGGTGCGCGTCCCGTCTGAGGCGACGTTCGTGCTGGACACGTCGGGGTCGATGAACGGTGACAGGATCGACGCGCTGCGCACCGCGCTCGTGGCGCTGACCGGCGCCGACGCCTCGGCTTCCGGCGCCTTCACGCGGTTCCTCAACCGGGAGACCGTGACGATGATCCCGTTCAACGACAGTCCGGGCGAGCCGGTCCCCTTCACCGTCCCGGAGCGGGACCCCGAGCCGGTGCTGGCGCAGATCAAGGCGTTCGCCGAGGACCTGGAGGCGGACGGCGGCACCGCGATCTACGACAGCCTCACGGCGGCCTACGACCGGCCGGTGACGCCCGGCCGCTACAGCTCGATCGTGCTCATGACCGACGGCGAGAACACCGACGGCGGCGACTACGCCGCCTTCGAGGCCCACTACCGGACGTTGCCGCAGGAGCGTCGGCGCACGCCGACGTTCGTGGTGTTGTTCGGCGAGAGCGACGTCGAGGAGATGCGCCAGGTGGCGCAGCTGACCGGCGGCGCCGTGTTCGACGCCCGCTCGACGTCGCTGAGCAGCGCGTTCAAGGAGATCCGTGGCTATCAGTGACCGGGTGCTGCGATACCTGGGCTCGAACAGGAACATCGCCGGCTCGTGCCTGGCGCTGCTCGGCCTGCTGGCTCACTTCCTGGGCCTGGCGGGGGCGTACTGGCCGGTGGTCGTGGCCGCGTTGTACGGGGTCGGCGCGCTGCTGGCCCCGCCGGACCGCGTCAAGCTGACCATCTCGCACGCCGAGGTCGAGACGCGGGCGCTGCGGGACGATCTGGACACGCTGCTGCGGCGGATGGAACGGCGTTTCCCCGGCGACGTGGAGGCGGCCGTGCGGGGGCTGGCCGAGGTCCTCCGGGGCGTGCTCGAGCGGGCCGAGCAGCTGACCGCCTCGCCCGATCAGCTGCACGTGGTGTCGCAGACGATCCGCAGCTATCTGCCCGCCAGCCTGGAGGCGTATGCGAACCTGCCGCGCGGATACGCGCTGGCCCGGCGGGCCGAGCGCGAGCGCAGCGCGCACGAGGAGCTGCTGGCCCAGCTGGCGCTGCTCGACGCCCAGATGCGCAAGGTCGCCGAGGCGATCCATCGGGGCGACGAGCAGGCGCTGCGCGATCAGGGCCGCTTCCTGCGCGACAGGTTCGGCGGCTCGGAGCTTGACCTGAACTAGCCCGCGATCCTCTCCACTTCGATGACCAGCACCGACGTCGGGCGCAGCGCCGGGGCGCGCAGCCCGAGCTCGCCCAGCGCGGCGCCGGGCAGCCGCACCGGCGCCCCGGCCCACTCCGGCATCGCCGCGCCCTGCGGGACGGGCCCGGCCACGCGCACCTCGTACAGCGCGGCGGGGTCAAGGCCCGGCAGCCGCAGCGGCGCCGGCGCGGACTCCACCCGGGAGGTCACCTGCACGTAGCCGTACACGCCGCGCTCGGGCAGCACCACGCCGTGCAGCAGCGACGACAGGTCGGGGTGGTCGGCCCTGACCACCTTCCCGGCGTGCAGCACTGGCCGCAGCCGCTTGTGCAGGGCGATCCACGTGGCCAGTTCCTCGAGGTCGGCCTCGCTCGCCGAGGTCAGGTCCCATTCCACGCCCATGTGCCCGAACAACGCGGTGCCGGCGCGGAAGGCCAGCGGCAGCGACCGGCCGGTGATGTGGTCGCTGGGGGCGCCGACGTGGGCGCCCATCCGCTCCGGCGGCACGAGCAGCCCGGTCCAGCGCTGGATGGCCTGCCGGTCGAGTGCGTCGTTGCTGTCGGAGGTCCACACCCGGTCGGTGCGGGCGAGGATGCCGTAGTCGACGCGGGCGCCGCCGGACGAGCACGACTCGATCTCCAGTCCGGGGTGGCGGCGGCGCAGCTCGTCCAGCAGCCGGTAGGTCGCCTCCGTCTGGGCGTGCACGCCGGCCACGCCGTCGTGGACGGGCTCGGTGATGTCGCGGTTGTGATCCCACTTGATGTAGTCGAGCGCGTACTCGCCGACCAGGGTGTCGAGCCGCTCCAGCAGGTAGGCGTACGCCTCCGGCTCGGCCAGGTCGAGCGTCTGCTGGTTGCGATACGGCGGCGGCATCCGGTCCGACCGGCCGAGGATCCAGTCGGGGTGGGCGCGGGCCAGGTCGGAGTCCTCGTTGATCATCTCCGGCTCGAACCAGAGCCCGAACTGCATGCCGTGCTTGCGCACGTGGTCGGCCAGCGGGTGCAGGCCGTCGGGCCAGACTCCCTCGTCGACGTACCAGTCGCCGAGCCCGGCGCGGTCGTCGCGGCGGTGGCGGAACCAGCCGTCGTCGAGCACGAACCGTTCGATCCCGGCCGCCGCGGCCTTGTCGGCCAGCTCCAGCAGCCGGTCGAGGCCGTGGTCGAAGTAGGTGGCCTCCCAGTTGTTGAGCGTGACCGGCCGGACCGGGAGCGGGCGGGCGGCCCGCAGGTGCTCGTGCAGCCGGGCGCTCGCCTCGTCCAGGCCGCTGCCGGACCAGGTGAAGTACACCAGCGGCGTGCGGTAGCTCTCCCCCTGAGCCAGGGTGATCTCGCCGGGTTCGAGCAGCTCGCCCGCGGCCAGCAGCGCGGGCCCTTCCTGCAGCCGCTCGGCGTAGTGCACATGGTTGCCGCTCCAGCCGGCGTGCACCGCCCACACCTCGCCGGCGCGGAAGCCGAACCCGCCGGTCCCGGCCACGAGCAGCCCGGTGGCGTCGTGCCCGGTGCGGCCGCGCCGGTTTTCCCTGCTCCACACGCCGTGCCCGAACGCCCTGCGCTGCGGCACCTTCTCCAGCGCCCAGCGCCCGGTGAAGTCCAGCAGCTCGCCGGCCCGCGCCGGCACCGGCAGCGCGCAGATCAGCCCCGCCAGCCGGTACGGCGCGGCGGCGGTGTTGGTCACCGTGTGCCGCAGCGTCACCAGGCCGCCCGCGTCCATGGTCAGCTCGCTCACCAGCGCCAGCCCCGCCCGCACGTCGGAGGCGGCGATGGTCACCGTGCCGCCGGCGCCCGGGGTGGCGTCCACATCGAGCCGGTCGAGGGTCCACCGCACCGGCCACTCCTCGCCGGTCCTGGTGCCCGACAGGCCCGGCCTGCCGTACCAGCCGTCGCCCTGGGCGGGCAGCAGCGGCAGCGCGGCGGTCGTGGAGGCCAGTGCGGGAAGGAGGTCGGACCCGGCGGCGGGGCCGAGGTCCGCGCCGAAGTGGCGGACTCGCGGCAGGCCCTGGCCGCCGGTGTCGAGCAGCAGTGCAGCGCCCGCTGCGGAGAGGATGAGGGGGGACAAAGTCGGTCTCCTTATTCAGGCGGGGGTGTCCGTGACCTGAGTGGAGACGCTACCCGAACCCGTCGTTCTCGCCGGTCGTGGGGAGGCCCCTCCGGGGCGGGCGCCGGAGGGGCCTTGGTTGGGGAGGCGTCGTCAGACGGAGATGCGGCCCGCGCCCGCGCCCCCGGTCACGATGGACTTGACGTTGGCGGGGGTGTCGAGCGTGTAGGAGTAGGGGATGGAGCCGACGCTGCCGCCCTGGTCGCCGGTGCCGGAGTTGACGAAGTGGTTGTTGCGCGCGACCAGGTTGCCCGGGTCGGAGTCGCCTTCGCCGCGGTGGAAGGGGTCGTCGGTGTTCTCGAAGTAGTTGCCCTCGACCAGCACGCCGGCCTCCTGCGTGGAGGCCACGCCGTAGTCGGTGACGCCGCCGTAGAAGTTGTTGTAGACGTGCACGGGGTTGCCGTAGCGCACGCGCGGGTGGCGGCTGTTGGTGCCGTCCAACCAGTTGTGGTGGTACGTCACGCGCAGGTGCCCGCGGTCCTCGGCGCTGTTGCCGTCATCGTGGCCGAGCAGCATGGTCTTGCTGTGGTTGGAGACCTTGTTCCACGAGATCGTGACGTAGTCGCTGGCCCGCTTGACGTCCACGGCGCCGTCGTAGCCGTTGCTGAAGGAGTTGTGGTCGATCCACACGCGGGTGGCGTACTGGATGTTGATGGCGTCGTCGTTCCAGTCCCGGAAGGTCAGGTTGCGGACGATCACGTTGGACGCCTCGGAGATGTTGAACCCGCAGCCCGCGATGGTCGCGCCGGAGTTGCCCAGCACGGTCTTGTTGGAGGCCACGCGGAGCATGCCGGAGCAGGAGATCGTGCCGGACACGCGGATCACCGCGGCGCCGCTGGCGGACAGGGCGCTGGTCAGGGCGGAGGCGGAGGTGACGGTGACGGGCGAGGCGGTGCCGCCGCCGGTGGTGCCGCCGCCCTGGGTGGCCCAGCCGACCAGTCCGGTCGGGTTGCCGCCGGGAGGCGGCGTCGTCACAGTGGGGGTCGGGTCGGGGCCGGGGGTGCCGCCGCCCGCGGGGACGAGCCGCCACTGCTTGGTCGCGACCGAGTCGCAGGAGTTCGTCTGCACCAGCGCGCCGGACGCGGTCGAGTTGTCCTTGATGTTGAGGCACTTGCCGCCGTTGGCGTTGACCACCCTGACGGTGCTGCCCGACTCAGGCAGCGTCCATGTCTGGGACGACGCGCCGCTGCAGCTCTCCTGCTGCACGGGCTTGCCCGCGGACGTGCTGGCATCCCGCACGCCGGCGCACTTGCCACTGTGGGCGGCCTTGAGCGTGTAGCCGCTCCCGCTCGTCGCCAGGTTCCACGTCTGGCCGGAGCCGCCGCAACCGGTCTGGGTGAGCTGGACGCCGTCGGACGTGGTGGCCCCCGGCACAGTGAGGCACAGGCCGCTGCCGTTGTTGACCACGGTGTACGCCCCGGGCGCCGGTGCGGCCGCCGCGGAGGAGGCCGCCACGATGCCGGCCACGGTGGTGCCGGCGAGGGCGACGACGCCCGCGATGACCGCGGCCGTCCTGCCACTGATTCTGTGTCGCACGATACAAGCTCCTTGCTGGCCCGCGCAGGCCGAGCCGGCCTGCGAGATGGTGGCCCCCCAGGTGAGCTTCGTTCACATATGTGGCTGCCATACGTGTGAGCGAACACGCCACAACATAGGTAAGCGCTTTCCCGCTGTCAATGAGCCGTGAAACTTTCATCACAACCCTGCGGCACCGACTGTGAGAATCGCGTCCGGCCTGCGCTTCTCCCGGACGATCTGACGGCACTGGCCATCCCGTCCGCGATCATTTAGGTTAGGCTCACCTAATGTCGATGGAGAGGTCGGGATGAGCGAGCCCTTTCACATGTTCCACGTCCAGGTTGAGCGGCTGCAGCGGCTCAGCCCGTCGTTCCTGCGGGTGACGTTCACCGGAGACGATCTCCATCACTTCGCGGACAACGGGTTCGACCAGCGCATCAAGCTCATCCTGCCGGTTCCGCAGCACGGCCTGACCCACCTGCCGTCCGGTCCCGACTGGTTCACGCGGTGGCGGGGGCTCGACGACGACAAGCGCAACCCGATGCGCACGTACACCGCCAGGCAGGTGCGCCGGGAGGTCGGCGAGGTCGACGTCGACGTGGTCATGCACCCCGGAGGCGACGGCCCGGTGGCCCGCTGGGCGGAGGAGGCGCGGCCCGGCGACACGGCCGTGCTCATGGGCCCTGACGCCCGCTATGACGGATGGCACGGCGGCCTGGAGTTCCGCCCGCCGGCCGGCAGCAAGACCGTGCTCATCGCCGGCGACGAGACCGCCGTGCCCGCGATCTGCTCCGTGCTCGAACGCCTGCCCGCCGGCGTCCATGGCGAGGCCCTCATGGAGGTCCCCTGCGCGGACGACTTCCTGCCGGTCCAGAAGGCCTGCTCGGTACAGGTCTCCTGGCTGGCCAGGAACGACGCCGAGCGCGGCGACCTGCTCGTCCCCGCCGTGCGGGCCGCGGCCGAGCGGCTGCTGCCTGCGCTGCCTCAGCCCGAGGCCTTCGACGACGTGGACGTCGATGCCGAAGAACTGTGGGAGGTGCCGCAGGAGGAGGCGGCCGACTCCCTCTACGCGTGGCTGGCCGGCGAGGCGGCGGTGATCAAAACCCTGCGGAGGCATCTGGTGGCCGAGCGCGGCATGGACCGGCGCGCGGTGGCGTTCATGGGGTACTGGCGGCACGGCCGCGCCGAGGTCAACGCCTAATACTCCTCGCGGGTGAGACCATCCACCACGATGCGGCGCTCCTCGGAGGTGGGCGGGCGCACCCAGGTCAGGCCAGGCCCGCCGGCGGCGAGCACACCGGACACGACCTCGCGCAGCAGCTCGTCGGCCGCCGCGTCGAGCTGCTCCTCGCGGGCCTCCTGGTAGAGGTCGAGCATCCGGGCCAGGTCCAGCAGCATCGTGTTGACCTGGGACGGCTCCTCCCCCGGCGGCCCGCCCAGTACGGTGACCTGCAGCGCGCCGGCGGCCTCGTCGCGCGAGCAGGTTGCGATGCCCGCGGCCCCGGGCGGGCACACGAGCGCCAGGACGGCGTCGGCGAAGGACGCCCGGTCCATGCCGTCGACCTCACCGGCCAGCCACTGCGGGCGCAGGTGCAGCACCCCGGGCAGCTCGGCGGCGGCGGACTGCTCCATCATGGTCGCGACCGTGCCGTGCGGGTCGTGCATCGCGGCGTCACCCAGGGCGGTGAAGCCGTCGGCGAGCAGGTGCAGCGAGATCAGCCGCGGCGGGTCGTCCGTCGTGAGCACCCCCTGCTCCCCCGCGAGGCGCAGAGCGTTGCCCGCGTCGTGGTAGGCCCGCAGGCCCTCCAGGAACGCGGCCTCGGCCTCGGGCGTGAGGCGCAGTTCCCAGTCCCGCTTCCGCTCGACCTCGAACACGCCGCCGGCCTCGCCGCCGACCGCGTCACGGCGGAGCCACCAGACCACCACCCCCACGACGATGGCGGCCAGCACTGCGGCTGCGATCCACACGATTTCGCCACTCCCCTCGTACTTACCGGGCTAGCAGCGTAGTGTGATCTTTCTCCACAAACTCGGGAATTTCAGCAAAAAACCCCCTACCCATCCCTCCGACGTCACGCCGGAAGGACGGCTCCCCCACGGCCCCCTTCCACATGGATGGCCTGGCCGGCTCCGGATCAGGCGGCCGGCCTCCCCCAGACCGGCCGCCGCGACCCCCACCCACCGGCCCCTCGCCCCAGTACACGCCAGTCACGGTGCTCGAAAAAGGTAAAAAGCCACAGAACTGGCCGCACGTCGTCGCATCCAGCGCCGAGCCTGCCCTTCACGGCCTTCTCGGTCTGAAAGCCCGCTAAGGGTGATGTTTTTCCAACCGGGTAACGGGAATTGTTTTCCCGAGGAATTCTCCTGTCTACCCGATACCATCGCGCAGCTCTCGACGTTCGCCACCAGGAAGGTAAACTCCATTTTGGAAGCACGCAGTCGCGTTGAGTGACATGCGCATCGCATCTGGTGTCTACGACAAGGGCGGGTCCGCGCACAGCGACAGGAGTGTTCCCGGCCCTGACAGAGCGCGGAGCCGGACTTGGACCCACTACAGCTGACCACCAGCCGCCGCAACGGCACCGTGACCGTCGCCGTGTCTGGCGAGCTGGACATCGCCACCACCGAACTTCTCCGCGGGCACCTGCTCGCCCTGCTGCGGGAGGCCGGCCGCGCCCAGCACGCCGCGGTGGTCATCGAGGTCAGCCGCCTGTCCTTCATCGACGCGGCCGGGCTCGGCATCCTCGTCTCCGTCTACAACCTCGCCCGGCGCCAGCACACGCCGCTGCGCATCGCAGGCGTCCCGCCGGCCATGCGGCGGCTGCTGCGAATCACCGGCCTCGACGGCCACCTTGCATGATCGGCACCGCCCGCCCCCGGTAGGTTGGGCGCGTGTCGATGATTCAGGTACCCGAAGAGATCCCGGTCAAGCTGGAAGACGGCTTCGAGCGGATCAGCCGCGAACTCGCTCTGCCGGGCGACTTCCCGCGTGCCGTGCTCGACGAGGCCGAATGGGTGGCGGAGGTGCCCCGGCCGACCGGCAAGGACCTCACCGATGTGCCGTTCGTCACCATCGACCCGCCCGGCTCGATGGACCTCGACCAGGCCGTGCACCTGGAACGGCTGCGCACCGGCTACCGCGTCTGGTACGCCATCGCCGACGTCGGCGCCTTCGTGCAGCCCGGCGGGATCATCGACGCCGAGGCCCGCTCCCGGGGCGAGACCGTCTACCTGCCGGCGGGCAAGGTGCCGCTGCATCCCCGCGTCTTGTCGGAGGGCGCGGCCAGCCTGCTGCCGGGCGCGCCGCGGCCTGCCGCGGTGTGGCGAATCGACCTCGACACCGACGGCCGCACGGTAGGCGCGGACGTACAGCGTGCCCTCGTACGCAGCCGCGAGCGCCTCGACTACGCCTACGTGCAGGCGGCCGTCGACACCGGCACCGCCGACGGCGTCCTGGCGCTGCTGGCCGAGATCGGCCGGCTCCGGCTGGCCCTGGAGCGCGAGCGCGGCGGCGTCACGCTGCCCACGCCCCAGCAGGAGGTGGTGCCCGCCGACGGCGGCTACCGGCTGGAGTTCCGGCTGCCGTTGCCGGCCGAGGCGTGGAACGCGCAGATCTCGCTGCTGACCGGCATGGCCGCGGCCGCGATGATGCTCGACGCCGAGATCGGCATCCTGCGTGTGCTGCCGCCGCCGCGTCCCGACGACCTGGCCAAGGTCGTCAGGGTGGCGCGGGCGCTGGGCGTGCCGTGGCCCGACGGCGCCGGGTACGGCGCGGTGGTGCATGGCCTGGATCCACGCAATCCGCAGCAGGCGGCGTTCCTGCACGAGTCGAGAGTGCTGCTGCGCGGCTCCGGCTATGCCTCCTTCGACGGGGCGCCGCCGAAGGAGGCCGGGCACGCCGCGGTGGCGGCCCCGTACGCGCACGTCACGGCCCCGCTGCGGCGCCTGGTCGACCGGTACGCGACCGAGGTGTGCCTGGCGATCGCCGCGGGCGAGCCGGTGCCGTCCGACGTGCGGGCGGGGCTGGCGAGCCTGCCCGGCCTCATGTCGTCCTCGGGACGGCGCGCGGCGGCCGTGGACCGGGCGTGCGTGGACCTGGTGGAGGCGTTCCTCCTGCGGGACCGGCTCGGGCAGGCGTTCGAGGCGGTGGTGATCGACGTGGACGAGCGGCGCGGCGGCGGGCAGGTGCAGCTCACCGACCCCGCGGTGATCGCCCGCTGCGACGGGTCTCTCCCCCTCGGCGAGCAGGTGACGGTACGGCTGGCGCAAGCGGACCCGGCCACCCGCGAGGTCCGTTTCACCCTGGCCTGATCCGATCAGGCCGGCTACGGCGCCGTGCAACTGGCCGGCCGGCGACTTCTACGGCCCCGCCGTCGTCAACGAGCTCACCACCGCCTCGGCGCCGTCTCCGCGGCCCAGCTCACCGAGGCCCAGGCCATCGCGCCCGTCGTCACCGTGCCGCCTGAAGCGATCGATACCCGGCCTCAGCGCGGCCGGGCCCGCATCCCGTCGCAGATCACCTCCGCCAACCGTACGGCCCCGCCCCTTGCCCGGGCTCTCCGCTCGGCCGCCAGGCAGCCGCGTAACAGGTCCTGCACGTCATCGGTCACGAGGTCGCGCCGCACCGCGCCGGCCTGCTGCGCCCTGGCCAGCAACCGGCCGAGCGCTTTGCCGAAGTCCTCCTCGAGGGTCGAGCCCGGCCGTAACGCCATTCCCGAGCCGCTGTCCAGCATGTCGCACAGCGCCTGGTTGGCGGAGGCCTGCTCGACCACGTGCGTGAACCACCCGAAGAACGCCTTGCCCGGGTCCTCCGCCGTCCCCAGCGCGCGGGCGTCCGCCACGAACCGCTCGACCCGCCCCAGCAGCACGGCCTCGAACAGCGCCTCCTTCGTCGGGAAATGCCGGTAGACGGTGCCGACGCCGAACCCGGCCCGGCGGGCGATCTCGTCGAAGGAGATGGTCAGGCCGTCGCTGGCCAGCGCCTCCTGGGCGATCTGCAGGACCCGCTCGCGATTGCGGCGGGCATCGGCGCGTAACGGCCTGGCCGTGCTGTGGTCGTCGCCCATGGCGTGCACCTGCCTTCTGACAACCGGAGAGCGCTCTCCGATTCTACTGAGGAGACACCCCGAGATACAGCCCTTACGACCACCCCACCGCCCCACAAGCCCGCGCAGTCCGTCCACCTCGCCGCCACGAGCCCGCGCAGTCGGTCAACATCGCCGCCAGGAGCCGGGCCTCGTGCCGCCGCCTCCCCATGGCCGGGACGGTGCGGTCGTGCGTTGGTTCGTTGGCCGGGCGGAGCGCGTCTGCCCGGCGGCGTCCGTTGGCGGGCGGCACGGTCCCCACAACCGAAACACCCGCCTTGCAGGGCGGGTGTCGGTGGATGTGGTCTCCGGCACCCGGCCCTGGGTGTCGGCAGGTGCGGTCTCCGGACCCGGCGCACGGACTGCCGGCGGTCGGCCGGCCCGGGGTTTCGCGCCGAGCGCCTAGCCCCCCGGGTCGCCGCCGCGCGGGTCCGGTGACACGGCTCGGCGTGAGCCGCGGATCGGTCCCGGCGGGGCAGTGCCCTGCCTATCCGGCGCAGGCGACTCCGTCTGGCGAGTGCCGGGGACCGTTTCGCGTGGCGTCCCGGCGTACCGGCCGGGGCCCGGCCCCTGGCGGGCGCCACGCACCGAATCCGATGCGGCTGCGGCCGGCCGCCCCGGAGCGGGCGCCCCGGCCTGATGAACGCCGCCCACGGGATCCGAAGGCGGTGCAGCGTACCGCCCCGATCCAGGCGCCCCTGCGTGGTGGGCAGGGCGGACCGGTTCCGGTGGCTCTGGCGCCGGGTACGGGGCCGGGCGGCGGGCCGGGGTGCCGGTGCGCTTGAGGCGCAGGCGGTCCTCACGGGGCACCGGCTTCAGCTCGACGATCCGCGCCCCTTCGGGCACATGCCGCAGGTCGTGGGTGATGAGGATCGTCGTGCGACCGGCCATGAGCCGCCGCAGCGGCTGCATGACCTGGGCGGCCGTCGCCTCGTCCAGCCCGCTCATGGGCTCGTCGAGCACCAGCACGGGCGCGTCGCGCAGGATGGCCCTGGCGATCGCGATCCGCTGCCGCTGCCCGCCTGACAGCAGGCGCCCCCGCTGCCCGACCGGCGTGTCATACCCCTGGGGCAGCAGTTTGACGAAATCGTGCACCCCAGCCGCCTGGGCGGCTCTGATCACCTCGTCGTGCGAGGCGTCCGGCCGCCCATAGACGATGTTGTCCCGTACCGATCCGGAGAACAGAAGCGTCTCCTGGTGCAGCACGGTGACCTCGGCCCGCAGCGACTCGCGGGTCAGGCCGCGGATGTCGGCGCCGTCGAGCAGGATGCGCCCCGCGGCCGGGTCGTAGAAGCGCAGCAGCAGCTTGGCCAGCGTGGACTTGCCCGCCCCGCTGGCCCCGGTGAGCACGAGCAGCTCGCCGGGCCCGGCAGCGAAGGACACCTCCCGCAGCACCGGCCGCCCCCGCCCCGGGTAGGTGAATCCGACCCTGTCGAACTCGATCCACCCGCGGCGGCGCCCGCGAGCCCCGGCGGGCACGGCACCGGGTGCGTCGGTGACGGCCGGCTTGGTCCGCAGGATCTCGATGATCCGGTCGGACCCCGCGGCCGCCTCCGACACCGTCAAGGCCAGCTCGCCGAGGCCCTGGACGGCCGGGTAGAGCAGGGCCAGGTACGCGGCGAAGGCGAGCAGGCCACCGATGGTCAGCCGGCCTGCGGCGATCTCCCACGCGCCGACACCGAGGATGACGATCAGGCAAACGGTCTCGATGATCTGGACGGCGGGACCGTACAGGCCGGACAGCCAGGCCTGCGCCATGTTGGCGCGCAGCCACGTGCGTCCCTCGGCGTGCAGGCGGCGCGACTCGGCGGGCTGCCGGTTGTACGCCTGCACGAGCGGCTGGTTGGCCAGCCCTTCCTCCAGGACGCTGTTCATGGCGCCGTTGCTGTGCCGCTCGCGCGCCGCGGCCGTTCTGAACCTGGCCGCGAACGCCTTCGACACCAGCAGGAACGCCGGGATGAGCGCGAATGTGACGAGCGCGAGGTCCCACCGGATGAGGAAGGCGGCTCCGGCGAAGAACACCGCGCTGGCAGCAGTGGTGAGGGCCTTGACCACCCCTGAGCCGACGAGTTCCTCGATGGCCTCGACGTCGTCGGTGAGCCGGGCCATGAGGTCGCCGAGGCGCCGCTTCTCCGAGAAGTCCGGCGCGAGCGTCTGGATGTGGGCGAACACCCGGTCGCGTAGTCCCAGCAGGAACCGTTCGGCGCCGAGCGCGGTGACGTACGTGCCGGCGAAGGCGGCGACGCCCGCGACCGCGGCGAGCCCGAGCCAGGTGAGCGCGGGAACCCAGAACGCTCCCAGATCCCGGGTGGCGAGCACCTCGTCCGTGATGTGACCGAACAGGCGGATCGCGGCGACCTCGCACAGCGCGGCCACGATGGCAAGCAGCACGCCGGCCGCGAACAGCCGGCGCAACCCGCGCGTGTCCGGCCAGAACTCGCGGAAGGTGCGGCGAAGGGAAATCGCCGGCGCGAGTTCACGGCCGGAGGCGACGAAAGAGAGCCGGCGGCTCAGCCGCCGGCCCTCACGGGGTGTGTTTACCACCCCCACCACCACTTACGGCGTCTGCCCCAGCAGCAGCGGCGTCTGCGCCACCGCCGTCGGCGGCAACCCCATCCTTCGTGGAACCCGACTTGCGTGAACTGCGTGTTAGCCATGATTCCTCCCCCGTTGGATGGCCGACACATTCACAAATCGGACGTTAGCACCCGAATTCAAATAAATCACGAGATATTCGCCGGGGCAAAAGAGACTTGACCCGTCAGACCAGCCCAGAAAGGCGATTCCGCATTCCAGTTAAATTAGGTGTAAATGCGCAAAATGGCCAAAGTAGGTAATAGGACGGCCAAAGGTGCTTCTGAGAACTGGTTCTAAGGAGTAGGGCGGACGATACTTTGGTTAGATGGAACGCTCTGCCGTGCCTGCCACGATCGGTGCATGACGTTCTTCGGCATCATCCTCATGATTCAAGGATTTGGTGCGCTCATCGCCGAGCACTTCTTCGACAGGAGCTTCGGCCTGCTGCACCTGTGGTTCGACGGAGGCACGCTGACCGCCGTCGCCGCCGTGGTGGGCCTGCTGGGCCTGGTGGTGATGGTGCTGGGCCTCCGCCGCGACGACTAGACGGTTAGACGGGCTAACGGGCCGCTCAGGTGAGCGAGGAGTAGGCCACCACCCCGCGCCGCATGGCGTCCACAGCCTTGACGGCAGTCTGCTTGATCTTGCTGTCGGGCGGGGCCGCGTTCCCGAGCTGGCCGAGCAGGTCCATCAGCTGCTTGATCCACCGCACGAAGTCGCCCGCGGCCAGCTCGTTGCCGTTGACGCCGTCCATGAGCACCGCGTCCAGAGCGTGCCCCTTCGTCCAGCGGAACGCCGCCCAGGCGAACCCCAGGTCGGGCTCCCTGATGGCGGACAGCCCGTGGTCGGACTCGATGCCCTCCAGCTCCCCCCACAGCCGGATCATCGACGTCAGCGCGTCCTGGGCCCGCCCTGCGGGGATCTTGGGCCGGCGGGCGTCGTCGGCGGCCCGTGACTCGAACACCAGCGCCGACACACACGCCGCCAGCTCCGCCGGCTCCAGCTCCTCCCACAGTCCCTTGCGCAGGCTTTCCGCGGTCAGCAGGTCCAGCTCGGTGTAGATGCGGCCCAGGCGGCGGCCCTCGTCGGTGACCGTCTCACCGTCGAGGTAGCCGAGCTGCTCCAGCACCGAGCAGATGCGGTCGAACGTACGGGAGATCACGTGCGAGCGGCCCTCGACACGACGGCGCAGCCCTTCGGTCTCGCGCAGCAGCTTGTAGTAGCGCTCGGCCCAGCGGGCGTGGTCCTCGCGCTCGTCGCAGCCGTGGCAGGGGTGCTGGCGGATGCGCCGGCGCAGCTCGTTGACCTCCTCGTCCTCCACCGTGTGGTCGCGGGCCCTGGCCGGCTTGCCCAGGTCACGGTCGCCGACCTTGGCCAGCAGCGTGGAGACGAGGTTGGCGCGTTCCTTCGGCGAGCGGCCGTTGAAGTTCTTCGGGATGCGCAGCTTCTCCAGGGGCTCGACCGGCACCGGGAAGTCGGCCGGGTCAAGCTTCTTGATCTGCTTGCCGATCGTCAGCACCAGCGGGCTGGGCCCCGTCCCGGCAGCACGGCCGCGCGGGTTGAGCCCCGGGTCGAGCACGATCGCCAGACCGGCCCGCCGCCCGCCGGGCACCCGGATGACGTCCCCGGGCTCCAGCGCCTCCAGCGACCGCACCGCCGCGGCGCGCCGGGCGGCCCCCCGCTGCCTGGCCAGCTCGGCCTCCCGGTCGGACAGGCGGCGGCGCAGCGCCGCGTATTCAGGGAAGTCGCCCAGATGGCACGTCATGGCCTCCTGGTAGCCCTCCAGGGCCTCCTCGTGCTTGCGCAACTGCTTGGCCAGGCCCACGACCGCCCGGTCGGCCTGGAACTGCGCGAACGACTCCTCCAGCAGCGTGCGCGCCCGCTCCCTGCCGAACTGGCCGACCAGGTTGACGGCCATGTTGTACGACGGCTGGAAGCTGGAGCGCAGCGGATAGGTGCGGGTGCCGGCCAGGCCCGCAACCGACAGCGGGTCCATGCCCAGCTGCCACAGCACCACGGCATGCCCCTCGACGTCGATGCCGCGCCGCCCGGCCCGGCCGGTCAGCTGCGTGTATTCACCGGGCGTGAGGTCGGCGTGGGTCTCGCCGTTCCACTTGTCCAGCTTCTCGATCACGACGCTGCGGGCCGGCATGTTGATGCCGAGGGCGAGGGTCTCCGTGGCGAAGACCGCCTTGACCAGCCCGCGGGTGAACAGCTCCTCCACGACCTCCTTGAAGGCCGGCAGCATGCCCGCGTGGTGCGCCGCCAGGCCGCGCTCCAGGCAGTCGCGCCACTCCAGGAAGCCCAGCACCGCCAGGTCCTCGTCGGGCAGGTGCGCGGTGCGCTCGTCGACGAGCTGCCTGATCTCGTGCCGCTCGCGGTCGGTGGTGAGCCGGATCCCGGCGTACAGGCACTGCTGCACCGCCGCGGCGCAACCGGCGCGGGAGAAGATGAACGTGATCGCCGGCAGCAGCCCTTCGGCGTCCAGCTTCTCGATGACCTGCACCCGGTCCGGCGGCCGGGACCGCTGCGGCCGGCCGTAGCCGCGCCGGCCCCGGCCCGCGGTCAGCCGCTCGGCGTCCTTGGTGACCCGCATCAGGGTGGGGTTGATGCGCGGCGTCAGGTCGTCGTTCATGAACATGTCGTAGAGGCGGTTGCCCACCATCATGTGCTGCCACAGCGGCACCGGCCGGACCTCGTCGACGATGACCGTGGTGTCGCCGCGCACCTCGCCCATCCACTCGCCGAACTCCTCGGCGTTGCTGACCGTCGCCGACAGCGCCACCAGCCGGACCGACTCCGGCAGGTGGATGATGACCTCTTCCCACACCGCGCCGCGGAACCGGTCGGCCAGGTAGTGGACCTCGTCCATGACGACGAAACCGAGCCCGCCCAGCGTGGCCGACCCGGCGTAGAGCATGTTGCGCAGCACCTCGGTGGTCATGACCACGATGGGGGCGTCGCCGTTGATGCTGTTGTCGCCGGTCAGCAGGCCGACCTTGGCGGTGCCGTAGCGTTTGACCAGGTCGTTGTACTTCTGGTTGGACAACGCTTTGATGGGGGTGGTGTAGAAGCACTTGCGGCCCTGCTCCAGGGCCAGGTGGACGGCGAACTCGCCGACCACCGTCTTGCCCGATCCGGTTGGCGCCGCCACCAGGACGCCGTCGCCGGCCTCCAGGGCCCGGCAGGCGTCTAGCTGGAAGTCGTCCAGCGCGAAGTCGTAGAGACCTCGGAACGACCTGAGAGCGGCCCCTTCGTCCCCGTGCTTCTGACGGAAGGCCGCGTAGCGTTCCGCTGGCGTTGTCATACCCGTCAGCCTACCGAAATCGCCATTCCGGTCCGTCCCGCCCGTTCCCCCGGGCCCCCTTGCGCCGCCGCCGCACCCCACCGCACGTCGGCCGAGGTCGTCTTGGGAGGGCGGGTGAGGGGTGCCGGTCCTTCGGCACCTTCCCCGGATCGCACCCACCCGGGCGCCTTTACAATGTAGATCTCAAACGATGACCCGCAGCGCCCCGGGCCGCACCTCGCACTCCACCGGCACCGGTCCGATCCGCTCCCCGTCGGCGTACGCCACCACGTCCAATGCCTCCAGCCTCACCCTGCGCACCCGCCGCACCGACACCGCCCGGTGCCCGACGTGCGTCCCTCGGTACACGCTCGGGAACACCCGCAGGAACTTCCCCTTGGAGATGGCGCCCACCATCACCACGTCCAGCAGCCCGTCATCGGGCCGGGCATCCGGGCACACCTGCATCCCGGCGCCGTACGAGCAGGTGTTCGCCACGGCCACCAGCATGGCCTCCTGTTCGACCACCTCGTCGTCGTCGAAGGTGACCCGGAACGGGATGGGCCGGAACGACCGCAGCTCCTCCAGCGTCGCGACCAGGTATCGAGCCATCCCGGGTGGCCAGGTGAGCCGGTTGGCCCGCTCGTTGACGCGCGAATCGAATCCGCAGCACGCCACGCCGGCGAACAGCTCGTCGACGCCCCCGGCGCGGATGCGGGCCGCGTCGACCAGCCGCGACTTCATGCGCAGCACGGTACGGGCCGCCGCGACGGGGTCCTTGCAGGGGACGCCGAGCGCGGCCGCGATGTCGTTGCCGGTGCCGGCGGGGATGATGCCGAGCGGCACGTCGGTGCCGGCCACGGCCTGCACGGCCAGGTGGACCAGGCCGTCGCCGCCGAAGGCGACGAGCGCGTCGGGGCGTTCGGCGACGGCGGTGCAGGCGCGTTCGAGCGCGTCCGCGGCGTCATCGCCGACGATCACCGACAGCTCGGCCCCACCGGCACGCAGTCGGCGCGCCACGGGCTCGAGCAGGCGCAGCGTCCGGCCGCCGCGGGCGGCCGGGTTGACGAGCAGCGCAAGTTGCGGGGACACGCCCGGAACCTATCGCCTATCGAACGGAACCGGAATCCTCTTCGGGCCTATCGGGCCGAACCGGGTCCTCTTCGAGGCGGGTGTCCGCGGGATCGTCGTCGTCGAGCGGCGTGTCCTCCGGCAGCGGCGAGGCCTCGTCGTCGGACAGGTGCGCGAACTCGCTCTGTGGCTGCCGCTTCTCCCGCAGGTACATGAACAGCTCGGCGGCCGAGAACAGCACGATCATCGGCGCGGCCAGCGCCATCATGGTGATCGGGTCGCCGCCGGGCGTGACGACGGCGCCGAACACGAACATCAGGAAGATGATCAGCCGCCGGTGCTTGGCGACCGTCGCGCGCGGCAGCACCCCGATGATGTTGAGGAACACCAGCAGCAGCGGCAGCTCAAAGGACACCCCGAAGATCATCAGCATGATCAGGACGTAGTCGAGGTAGTCGTCGATCGAGATCGTGGCGACCGTGCCGTCGAGCGAGAATCCCAGCAGGAACCCCAGGGCGGTGTCCATGATGAAGTAGGACAGCGCCGCGCCCAGCGCGAACAGCGGGATGGCCAGCGCCAGGAACGTTATCGTGTAGCGCTTCTCGGTGCGGTAGAGCGCCGGGGTGACGAACGCCCAGATCTGGTAGAGCCAGGCGGGCGAGGACACCACAAGGCCCACCATCAACGAGATCTTCAGCGTGATGAAGAACGACGAGAAGATACCGTTGTAGGTGAGACTGCACGCCCCGTTGAGCTGGCGCGATTGAGGAGTCGCGCAGTAGGGCTCCTTGAGCAGCTCCCACACCAGGCCGGAGACGATCCAGCCGACGATCAGGCCCACCGCCACGGCGGCGAACGCGATGAGCAGCCGGTTGCGTAGCTCACGCAGGTGCTCCATGAGCGGCATCCGGCCTTCGGGGTCCGACTCCGACTTGGGGCCCGACCGTTTCAGCAGCGCCATTCAGCAGTCCTGGGGACGAGGGGTGGTCAGGGACGCTTGTCTGCCTGCGCGCCGGCACGCAGGCGCGCGGCTTCCTCCTCGAGCCGGCGGGCCTGCTCCTCGGCGGAGATCACCGGCGCGGCAGGGATCTGCTGCGGGGGCGCGGGGGCCGCCTGAGGCTCGGGCGTGGCCTGCACGACCGTCGGCTTGTCGTCGTCGTCCTCGGTCATCTTGCTGGTCTCCGCCTTGAAGATGCGCAGGGACCGGCCGACGCCACGGGCGAGGTCCGGCAGCTTCTTGGCCCCGAACAGGAGGACCAAGGCCACCAGGATCAGGATGATCTCTGGAGCTCCCAAGTTCATGTGACGTCCTTCACGGTGAGCGGCGTGCTGTGTTTCCCCCCGATCGTACGCTGCCAGGCGCTCTGCCTCATCCCTTGAGGTCCTGTTTCAACCTGAATTGCTCGTTAATTTGAGCGAGTTCCCTGTTCAGGCCACGTGCGGCGATCACGACGCGGGCGGCCGCGACTGCGAGCACGGCCAGCCCGGCCAGGACGAGCCCGGCGGTCAAGAAGATCCACGTCATGACCGGTGAGCGTACAGGGCCAGGGCGCGCTCGGCCTCACGGCGGACGGTCTCGGCCATCCGGGGCGGCGAGACGACCCTGCCGGTGTCGCCCAGCCGCAGCGCCAGCTTGAGTATCCAGTCCTCGTCGCGGGCCCGCAACGCCACCCGCAGCCGCCCTTCGCCCAGCTCGATGACCTGCTCGCACGGGTAGTACTCGGCCACCCAGCGCCCGGCGGCGCTGACCTCCAGCTCGACCAGCTCGTCGGTCGGCGAGGGCCGGAAGACTCCCTGGGTGACGTCGATGGGCTCGGCCTCCTCCGGCGGGTCGGCGGGCACGTCGAGGACGTCCACGCCGAGCATCCGGTCGAGCCTGAACAGCCGCATCGCCTCGGCCCGGTAGCACCAGCCCTCCAGGTAGGCGCGGCCGTCGACGACCACGACCCGGGTGGGGTCGACCTCGCGCGGCGTCACCTCGTCGCGGCCGGGCACGTAGTAGCGCAGCGACAGCCTGCGCCCCCGCTTCAGCCCTTCGCGTACCCGCGGCAGCGCGTCGGGGGCGGCGTCGACGTCGACGGTGACCTGGCTGCTGACGGTGGCGGCGCCCTCGCCCGCGGCCCGCTCCAGCTTGGCCATCACGCGAGGCAGCGCGTCGCTGCCGGCCTGGACCTCGGCGAGCTCAGGGGTGGCGGCGAGCATGCGCAGCGCGACCAGCAGGGCGCTGGCCTCGTCGATGCCGAGCCGCAGCGGCCTGGCGATGGTGTCGGCGTTGTCGATGATGATCTCGCCGCCGTCCCAGGACACGTCGATGAGGTCGCCGGGGGTGTGGCCGGGCAGCCCGCACATCCACACGAGCTGCAGGTCGTCGATGAGCTGCTTCTCGCTCAGCCCGAACACCGAGGCCACCTCGCCGACCTGCGCCCCAGGATGGGACATCAGGTACGGCACCAGCGCCAGCAACCTGGGCAGCCGATCCGCCGACCCACTCATGCGCCCTCCTTCGTCGGTCGCATGAGTGGGCCACTGCCGCGTCTGATTGTTCGCTCGCTCGGCTCGCTCACGCCATGGCCCCCTTCAGTCTGCGGATGACGGCCTCGCGGGCGTCCGGCGGCTCGACGACCTCGACGTCGGCGCCGAGGCTGGCCATCCACCCGGCCAGCCGTTCGGGGTCGGAGAAGACCAGCTCGGCCTCGTCCCACCCGTCGGTGCCGGAATGCACGGCCCTGGCCAGCTGCCGCAGTCCCTCGCACGCCCCCTGGCGCACGCGTACGACGGCGACGCGCTCGTCCATGGGCTCGTCGGGGAAGCCGACCATGGCCCGCAGGTCGATGCCTTCGGGCACCTGCACGGCGCCCGCCTTGCCGAGCGCGGCGACCTGCCCGGTGATGCGGCTGAGCCGGAAGGCGCGCGGCGCCTGCCGGTCGCGGTCGAAGCCCGCCAGGTACCACTTGCCGCGGCGGCTGACCACGCCCCACGGCTCCACGGTCCGGCTGCGGACGCTCTCACTGCCGGCGCCGCGGTAGTCGAAGCGCACGACCCGCTGGTCGCGTACGGCGTCCCACAGCGCGGGGAACGCCGGGTCGCGGGTGTCGACGCGCAACTCCAGAGCGCCTCCGCCCATCGTCCCGCCGACGGGCTGGTCGGTGGCCACGCCGCCGGCGCGCAGCTTCAGCAGCGCCCCCGAGGCGGCCTCGGCCAGACTGGCACGCTGCCACACCTGCGCGGCCAGCCCCAGCACAGCGGCCTCGTCCGGCTCCAGAGTGATCTCGGGCAGCTCGTACGACTGCCGCTCGATCCGGTAGCCGGGCTCGTCCTCCCACGGGTCCCGCACCACGTCGATGGGGATGCCGAGCTCGCGCAGCTCGTTCTTGTCCCGCTCGAACATGCGTTGGAACGCCTCGTCGCCGTCCCGGTCGTAGCCGGGCACGGCCTGGCGGATCTGCTCGGCCGACAGCGGGCGCCGGGTGGCGAGCAGGCAGATCACCAGATTGAGCAATCGTTCCGTCTTCCGGCGCGACATCTGCCTCACTCCTCCTTCATGACGCTACCCTGCCCCCGTGATCAGATGGCGCAAGGGCGAGGTCGTACGGATCCGACGCGAGTGGCCGGGAGCGGTGGAGCTGGACGTCGCCGTCCCCGAGGGGGAGTGCCGGGCGCTCGCGTACCCACCGTTGGTGGGCCGCCCGGAACCCGGCGACGAGGTGCTGCTCAACACGACCGCGCTCGCAATGGGTCTCGGTACGGGAGGTTACGCCATGGTGGTGGCCGTCCCGAACCGTTTGCCGCAAGATCCTGAGGGACCGGGGCACCTGGTGAAGGCCCGGTACACGCCGCTGCAGGCCACGGTGCTGGGCGCGGACGAGCAGGATTCCCCCCATCACGACAAGTTGCGCGAGGCAGACTCGCTGGACGGGATGCCGGTGGTGGTGGCCGACCTGCACTCGGCGCTCGCTCCGATCCTGTGCGGCCTGTACGAGGCCGCGCCCGGCACGCGGGTGGCGTACGTGATGCAGGACGGCGGCGCGCTGCCGGTGTGGTTCTCGATGGCCGCGGCGCGGCTGCGGGAAGCCGGCTGGCTGGCGGGCGTGGTGACGGTCGGGCAGGCGTTCGGCGGCGAGGTGGAGGCGGTCACCGTGCACACGGGGCTGCTGGCGGCCAGGCACGTGCTGGAGGCCGACGTCGCGATCGTCGCCCAGGGCCCGGGCAACCTCGGCACGGGCACCAAATGGGGCTTCTCAGGCGTGTCGGCGGGCGAGGCGGTCAACGCGGCCGGGGTGCTGCGGGGGCGGCCGGTGGCGGCGCTGCGAATCAGCGAGGGCGACCGGCGCGAGCGCCACTACGGAGTCTCCCACCACTCGCTGACCGCCTACGGCCGGGTGGCCCTGTCCCCGGCGGACGTGCCGGTGCCGGAGCTGCCCGGCGAGTTCGGCGAGCGGGTCAGGGACCAGGCCGAGCTGCTGGCCGTGCGGCACCGCCTGGTGCCGGTGCCGGTGGACGGCCTGCACGAGGCACTGCGCGGCTCGCCGGTCAAGCTGTCGACGATGGGCCGGGGCCTGGAGGAGGACCTGGCCTACTTCCTGGCCTCGGCGGCGGCGGGCAGGCTGGGGGCCGCGCTGCTGTCGTAGGAGTCCTTGAACGTGAACGCCTCGGGGCTCGGCCCTTCGGCCTTGAGGCGTTCCAGCCGCTCCATCCCTTCGGCCAGCGACGGGATGTGCCCCTCGGGGATCCACCACATCACCATGTACGGCTCCGCCATGCGCAGGAACCACTCCCTGCGGCGGCGCAGCACCCCCAGGTGGGCGCTGCGGTAGACGTAGTCCCACAGCGTGTCGAGCGACTCCCACACCGAGAAGTTGATCAGCAGGTAGTCGCCGTAGTCGTGCACGACGGTGGCGGTGGGGTCGGTCTCGCTCTCCTTCAGCCGCCACACGAATCCGGGGGCCTCGTCGGCGATGGCGTTGATGGGTTCGAGCAGGGCGACGAACTCGGCGAGCTCGGCGGAGTCGATGGGGGCGCGCAGGTGGGCGAGGTTCAGCTCAGCGAGATGCATGACGCCCAGCACACCACCCCTTCTCCTTCTATGTCAATCTCCATTTGTTTTAGAAAGGGCGACGCAGCACTCCCCCGGCCGCGGATCCAGCCTCGCCCTGGCCGGGTCGTCGCCGAGCCCCTGGAGCAGCCCCTGGCACAGGGCCAGGTTCATGGAGCACACCAGCAGCGGCTGCTCCTCGGCCAGGACGTGGAACGGGCAGTTGCGCAACCGCAGCGTCCCGCCCTCCTCGTACGGCTCGTAGCCGCGCTCCCCCAGCACCCGCTCGACCGGCTGCCCGGCGTACTGCCCGGCCATGCGCTCGCCCGCGCGGCGGGCCACCTCCTCGGCCTGCTCCTCGGCCCCGAGCAGGTCCACCACGTCCGCCAGAACCGAGGCGAGTGCGGCGTAGTCGCGCGGCGGCAGGCTCACCGACCGCTCGCCCCTGGCCCTGCGGTAGACCTTGGCGGGCCGGCCGCTGCCCGGGCCCTTCTTCTCCTGCTGCCGGAACCCGCTCTCCAGCAGGCCCGCCTCGACGAGCTTGTCCAGGTGGTGCCCGGCCAGCGTCCTGGACACGCCCGCCGCCTCGGCCGCCTCTCCCCTGCCCACGTCGCCGCCGCCGGCGGTGACGGCGTCGTAGAGGCTGCGGCGTACGGGGTCGTGCAGCAGGGCCAGCGCCTCGAGATCGTCGGTGCCGCCGTGTCTGATCGTTCGCTCCCTCTGGTGGCCCACAAGCGGAGTCTATTTCTCCGTGCCGCCTCCGCCGTCAGTACGCGGCCAGGACGTCCACCACGAAGACCAGGGTGTCGGAGCCCTTGATCCCGTACGCGGGATGGCCCGGGGCGCCGTACCCGTGCGAGGGCGGCACGATCATCAGGACGCGGCTGCCGGCCGGGACGCCGACCAGTGCCTTGTCCCAGGCCTTGATCACGGTGCCGTCGCCGATCCTGAACGCCTTCGGCTGCCCCGTCGTCCAGGTCGTGTCGAAGATCCGGCGGCGGCTCCAGACCGCGCCCCAGTACTGGACGACCACGAGCTGCCCCGCCTGCGTCCTGCGCCCGCTGCCGCGGTCGAGCACCTTGGCGGCGAACCGGGCCGGCGGCGCGGTCGCGGGCACCGCCAGCTTCGGGCGGCCACCGCCGGTGACGCGCACGCCCGCCAGCGAGCCGCCGCTGCCGACGATCGAGGCGCCCTTGGGGTGGGCGCCGAGGATGTCGACGACGTAGAACAGCTCGTCAGCGGGCTGGACACCGGTCGGCGGGTTGGGGCCGAAGCCCTGGTCGGGCGGGATGGCCGCGATCACCCGGCTGCCGACCGTGCGGCCCTGCAACGCCTGGTCCAGGCCCGGCAGCAGCCGCCCCACGGGGAACGCCGCCGGGGCGCCGCGGTTGAAGCTGGAGTCGACCAGGCGGTTCTGGCCGCCGTCCCACACGTGCGCGGTGTACTGGACGATCGCCACGTCGTCGGGCTCGAGCCGCGCGCCCTTGCCGGTGGCCAGCTCGTCCACCTGGAGGCCGGCCGCCGGCCTGCCGTCCGGGAAGGCGATCGTGGGTCTGGCACCGAACGCGCCGCCCACCTTCAGCTCCAGGCTCCCCGCCGGCTCGCCCGTGCAGCCCGCCGCCATCAGGCACGCCAGCAGGAGCGGGGCGACGGCACGGCGGAGCATCGATCCTCCCACGCGGAGCGGCCCGCCGACGCTGCGCCGGCAGGCCCCGCGATGCTACCGCGACGCCAGATCACACGTCACCAAGCTACGAAATATCCCCCACGCGCACATCCCCCTTGCACCGCGTCACAAGCCACGCAGCCCGGTCGGCAAGGGCCCGAGGCGACGGGCGCGGCCGGCACCGCGCACGGGCACCCGGCCACCACCGGACCCGGCGCGGGACGCTCGGCCATGGCCGGCGCGCGGTCCGGGCCGGTGGTGTACGGCCGGCGCACACCCCATGCCGCGGAGGCCCGCCCCGCGCGCCTCCGCGGGCTCGTCAGTAGGCCGACAGGACATCCACGACGAACACCAGCGTGCTCTTCGCGGGAATGTTCTGCTGCGCCTGGTCGCCATATCCAAGGGCCGGCGGGATGCTCATCACGACCCGGCTGCCGACCGGCACCCCGGCCAGCCCCTGCTGCCACCCTTGGATCACCCCGCTGAGCGGGAACTCGGCCGGCTGCCCCCGCTCCCAGCTGGAGTCGAACTGCTTGTCGGTGCCCCAGATCTTGCCCGTGTAGTGCACGGTCAGCGTCTGGGTGGCCTGCACCTTCGCCCCGGTGCCCTCGATGAGCGTCTTGACGACGAGCTTGTCCGACGGCTTCTCGGAGGTCTTCGTGGTCAGCGTGGGCGCCTTGTCGCCGCCAGGGTTCTCGACCTTGACGCCCGCGAGGCTCTGACCGGTCTCCTTGCCGGTGGCGGCCTTCAGCGCCGCCGGCGGCGCGCCCACCACATCGATCACGAACACCTTGGTCGGCTCGGCCGGCGTGGTCTGTTGCTGTTGCTGCTGCTGCGGGATCGAGTCGTTGGCCAGCACGGCCAGCAGCCGGCCGCCGTGCTTGACCTTGGTGAAGCCCTCCTGCAGCACCTGCGGCAGCTGCTCGTTGACCGGGATCGTCTCCGGCGCCTTCGTGTCGTACGAGGAACCCTGGACGGCGTTGCCCTTGCCGTCCCAGTTGTAGACGGTCAGGTTGACGATCACCTTGTCGCCGGCCTTGACCGCGGCGCCGGTGCCCGGCTGGATCACCTCGTACGACGACTTGGTCGCGGGCGTGCCGGAGGGGAAGGTCACCGTGGGCTTGGCGCCCACGTTACCGGTGACCTTCACCCCGGCGGAACCCCCGGCGGGGGCGCTGGCGGAGGCGCTGGTCGCGGGACTATCTTCGGAGCCGCACGCGGCGGCGAACAAGATCAAAGGCAGGGCGGCCAGAATGGCCAGAACGCGGCGCATGCGCTTCCCTCGGAAAGACGGCAGATTCGCGCCACCCTACCTGACTCTCCGGTAGGGCCGAGGTAAACCGATCGCTACATCCCGGCGATGAGCTTGTCCACCCGCTCGTCGACGCTGCGGAACGGGTCCTTGCACAGCACCGTCCGCTGCGCCTGGTCGTTCAGCTTGAGATGCACCCAGTCGACGGTGAAGTCGCGGCGCTTCTCCTGCGCCTTGCGGATGAACTCGCCGCGCAGCCGCGCCCGGGTCGTCTGCGGCGGCACCGACTTGGCCTCGAAGATCTTCAGGTCGGACGCCACCCGCTCCACCGAGCCGCGCTTCTGCAGCAGGTAGAACAGGCCCCGCTTGCGGTGCACGTCGTGGTAGGCGAGGTCCAGCTGCGCCACCCGCGGCGACGACAGCGGCAGGTCGTACTTCTTCCGGTAACGCTCGATGAGCTGGTATTTCGTCACCCAGTCGATCTCCCGCGCCACCAGGTCGAGGTCGCCGGTGTCGACCGCGCGCAGCGTGCGCTCCCACAGCTCCAGCACCCGGTGCGCGATGGCGTCGCCGCCGCGCCGGTCGACGAAGTCCTTCGCCTTCGACAGGTATTCCTGCTGGATCTCCAGGCTCGACGCCTCCCGGCCGTTGGCCAGGCGCACCCGCCGCCGGCCGGTCATGTCGTGGGAGACCTCGCGGATGGCCCGGATCGGGTTCTCCAGCGACAGGTCGCGCATCACCGTGCCCGCCTCGATCATGCGCAGCACCAGGTCGGTGGCGCCGACCTTGAGCAGCATGGTGGTCTCGCTCATGTTCGAGTCGCCCACGATGACGTGCAGGCGGCGGAACCGCTCGGCGTCGGCGTGCGGCTCGTCACGGGTGTTGATGATGGGCCGGGACCGGGTGGTGGCGCTGGAGACGCCCTCCCAGATGTGCTCGGCCCGCTGTGACACGCAGTAGACGGCGCCGCGGGGCGTCTGCAGCACCTTGCCGGCGCCGCACACGATCTGCCGCGTCACCAGGAACGGGATCAGCACGTCCGCCAGCCGCCCGAACTCCCCGTGCCTGCCGACCAGGTAGTTCTCGTGGCAGCCGTAGGAGTTGCCGGCGGAATCCGTGTTGTTCTTGAACAGGTAGATGTCACCGG
Source organism: Nonomuraea sp. 3N208 (assembly GCF_052245935.1). Taxonomy (NCBI): domain Bacteria; kingdom Bacillati; phylum Actinomycetota; class Actinomycetes; order Streptosporangiales; family Streptosporangiaceae; genus Nonomuraea; species Nonomuraea sp. 3N208. The sequence goes on from NZ_JBQQBR010000010.1 coordinate 87,110, forward strand.
CGATGCCCTCCTCGCGAAGCCGCTTCTCGGCGTCGACGAGAAGCCCTTCGAGGATGCGCTCGCCCGCCTTGTCGTGGGTGACGAGCTCGATGACGTTGTCACACTCGGGTGTTGCGTATTCAGGATGGCTGCCCACGTCCAGATAGAGACGTGCGCCGTTGCGGAGGAAGACGTTGCTCGATCGGCCCCAGGACACGACCCGCCGGAACAAGTAGCGCGCGACCTCGTCGGGCGACAGCCTGCGCTGCCCCCTGAACGTGCAGGTCACGCCGTACTCGTTCTCCAGCCCGAAGATGCGACGATCCATTACCTCACACTATGCCCGCGGGTCGGCCAGCGGGAGAGATCTTCTCGGGTGTTTTCCGCCGGGCGCGATCGGCACGCTCCGTCCCGCGCCCGCCCCCACGGGGCGCGGGTGCCGGCCGCGCGCCCGTCAGGGCGTATAGATCTCCTGAACCTTGACGATCCTGCCCTTGTGCACGGTGATGAGCGCGGGCATCCGCGTGCGGTCGTGCCGCTTGATCAGCGTGGTCCTGGAGCACTTCTTGGTGCCGAGGCCGGTCTTCCTGCTCACGGTGAGGTTCGTCATCGACGACGAGCAGCCGTACGCCGACAGGTAGAGCACGTCCTTGGCGATGGGCGAGGCGTACGCCATGACGTCCCCCTCGGGCGGGCCCACGAAGTTGCCCTCGGTATGGGTGCCCTTCTTCCACTTGATCGGCTCGTACTCCGCGACGGCGCCCCGCACGTCGGTGATCCAGCCGCGCAGAATGCCGTTGCGGCGGGAGTGGATGCCCTTGGTGAAGTCATGCTTCGGGTCAGGCTGGAACGAGGTGCCGAAGATCTTGGGCGCCTCGTAGTCCGGGTACGCGGTGGCGGCGTGCGCGGCCACTCCGGACGTCAGCATCACCGCGGCGGCCGCGCCACCGGCCAGGAGAGTCCGCATGGAAGTGTTCACGGATTCTGAGATCCTCGATCACGCCGCCCGGTTCGGGCGAATCATCGTGATACGGATCACATCTCCGGCCGACACGGCGTCCGGCACAGGCCCCGCCCGCCCCCGAGGGACCGCGACCGAGTGGCGGCCCCGGGGACGGCAGGTAGACCTACAGGGGTGACGAGCCGTCGTCCACGGGCCCCTCGGGGCCGGTGGGAGGCGGGGTATCGGACGGCGGGGCCGTGGGCGGGGCGGACGGCGGGGTGGACGTCTGGGCGATGAGGCGCTCCAGGCGGGCGCCCGTCAGCCGCAAGAACTTGCGGTGCTCCCGGTGGCGGTCAAGCACCGCAACCTCCAGCTGCCCCACCGGCGGCCGCTCCCCGCCCGGCTCCGTCAGCGCCGACAGGGCCACCTCCAGCGCGTCCGCCAGCGACATCGACTCCCGGTAACGCTCCTTCAGCCGGCTGACCACCGCCTCCGCCTGGCCGCCCATGGCCGCGAAACCGTGCTCGTCGAACACCGACCCGTCGAACGTCAACCGGTAGATCGCATCACCCTCCGGGGTGTCGCCCACCTCGGCGATCACGACCTCCACCTCCAGCGACTTGATCGACTCGGTGAAGATGCGGCCCAGGTTGGAGGCATAGAGGTTGGCCAGGCCGCGGCCGGTCACGTCGGTGCGGTCATAGGTGAAGCCGTTGATGTCGGCGTAGCGGATGCCGCCGCGCCGCAGCTCCTCGAACTCGTTGTAGCGGCCCACGGCCGCGAACCCGATGCGGTCGTAGATCTCGCTGATCTTGTGCAGCGCCCGCGACGGGTTGGGCGCCACGAACAACAACCCGTCGACATACTGCAGCACGACGACGGAACGGCCCCGCGCGATGCCCTTGCGCGCGTAATCGGCCTTGTCCCGCATGATCTGCTCAGGGGACGCATATCCAAATGGCATGGACACAGGCGGTGGTCCTTTCTAGCGCAGCGGGGCGATGGGGCCGTCGGGCGAGATCAGGCGGGCTTCCAGCATCTGGTCGACGTAGCCGGAGACCTGCTCCTCACTCAGCCGGCGAAAGCCGTCGGCGTCGATCACCGTCACGATCGGCCAGATCTTCCTCGTCACGTCGGGACCACCGGTCGCCGAGTCGTCGTCGGCCGCGTCATAAAGCGCCTGGATCAGCGTCATCGCCATGTCGTCCGCCGACGCGCCGTCGCGGTAGAGCTTCTTCATCGACCCGCGGGCGAAGATCGAGCCCGAGCCGATCGCGTCGAACCTCTCCCGCTCGTACGGCCCGCCCGCCACGTCGTAGCTGAAGATGCGCCCCTCGTCCTTGTCCGGGTCGTAGGCGGCGAACAGCGGCACCACCACCAGCCCCTGCATGGCCATGGCCAGGTTGCCCCTGATCATGGTGGCCAGCCGGTTGGCCTTGCCCTTCACCGACATGCCCAGGCCCTCGAGCTTCTCGTAGTGCTCCAGCTCCACGCGGAACAACCGGGCGAACTCGATGCCCGTGCTCGCCGTGCCCGCGATGCCCATGCACGAGTATTCGTCGGCGCGGAACACCTTCTCCACGTCACGCTGCGAGATGATGTTGCCCGACGTCGCCCGCCGGTCGCCCGCCATGACCACGCCACCGGCGAAGGTGGCGGCCACGATCGTGGTCGCGTGCGGAACCTGGTCGCCGATCGGAGTGGCCAGAACCTCATCCCGCCGCGGCAGCAACTCCGGCGCATACGAGCTCACGAACTCCGTGAACGAGGAGGTTCCGGTGTTACGGAAAAGATGGTCCCCCAAGCCGGCGGGCAGATCCCTGTGCGATGCCACGCGACTCCCTCCCAATCGTCAGTGTTCCTAGGGCGACCCTACTCATGTTGTGCTGCTGTCTGCACTTCCCACGATCAGCTCACGGCGAACCCTCCCCTGCGTGACCCCGGAAACGCCGGGCCTCGTGTCCAGATCGTTTCTTTACGCCGCCAACGGCCCATGCGATTGTCGGTATGTCTGCACGTCCTGAACAGGAGGCCGACATGCGATTCCCCAGCCGACCTGCGGTGATCGCCGCCACCGCCGTCCTCGCCCTCACCTCCTGCGGCACGGGCACGGAATCCAGCCCGGGAAGCGTCACCCTCACCATCGCCGCCAACTCCATCCAGGGCGGCAAGAACTCCGAGTCGGCCACCTGGATCAAGAACTGGGTGATCCCCGAGTTCGAGAAGACCCACCAGAACGTCAAAGTGCTGTTCCAGCCCAGCGGCGTCGACGACGAGCAGTACAAGACGAAGATCGCGCTCGACCTCAAATCCAAGAGCGGCGCCGACGTCATCGACGTCGACGGCATCTGGGTCGGCGAGTTCGCCCAGGCCGGCTACATCAAGCCGCTGACCGAGGTCGGCGGCCCCGCCGTCGAGCAGTGGGAGGGCTGGTCGCAGATCCCGCAGGCCGTGCAGGGCCTGGGCATCTTCGACGGCAAGAAGTACGGCCTGCCGCAGGGCACCGATGGCCGCGTCCTGTTCTACAACAAGACCCTGTTCGCCAAGGCCGGGCTGCCCGAGACGTGGGAGCCCAAGAGCTGGCAGGACATCATCGACGCCGGAAACAAGCTCAAGGCCGCCGGCGTGCCCGTCCCCATCCAGATCAACGCCGGCACCGCCATGGGCGAGGCCACCACCATGCAAGGCGTGCTCCCGCTGCTGGCCGGCGCCGGCTCCGAGATCTACGCCGCCGGCAAGTGGGCCGGCGACTCGCAGGCCGTCAAGGACGTGCTCGGCTTCTACCAGCAGATCTACGGCGGCAGCGGCCTCGGCGACCCCAAACTCCAGCAGGAGGCCAAGGGCCGCGACAAGTCCTTCGCCCAATTCGCGCAAGGCAAGATCGGCATCCTGGCCGAGAGCGACTACTTCTGGCGCTCCGTCGTCGAACCCACCGCCGGCGTCGCCCCCATGAAGGACCGCGACCAGGTCGTCGGCTACGCCAAGATCCCCGCCAAGCAGCCGGGCGGCGGCATCCGCGGCCAGGATCACGTCAGCATGTCAGGCGGCGCCGTCCGCGTGCTCAACCCGTTCTCCAAGAACCCCAAGCTCGCCTGGGACCTGCTCGCCTTCATGCACTCGGCCGAGGCGACGAAGTCGCAGCTGGCCGGGCAGGCGCGCATCAGCTCCCGCACCGACGTCAACAGCGAGGTGCTCACCGCCGACCCGATGCTCAAGTACATCGCCGACGAGGTGCTGCCCCTCACCGCCTACCGGCCAGGACTGGCCGTCTACCCGCAGGTGTCGACCGCCCTGCAGGAGGCCACCGCCGCCGTCGTCAGCGGCAAGAGCGCCGACGAGGCGGCCGCCGCCTACCAGGCCAAACTGGAGGAAATCGTCGGTGGCGCGGCCAACGTCGGCGGCTGACGCCGCCGGACTGGGCAAGGGCAGGGCGATCACGTTCGTCCTGCCCGCCCTCGTCCTCATCACCGTCTTCCTCGTCTTCCCCGCCCTGTGGACCATCTACCTCGGGCTGACCGACTACCGGCTCACCGGCCTGGCCGCCGCCAACCCGCAGGTCGTCGGCCTCGACAACTACACCGGCGCGCTCGAAGACCCCCGCTTCCTCACCTCGCTGTGGCTGACCGTCCTGTACGTCGGCGGTTCGGCCATCATCGGCCAGGCCGGACTCGGCTTCGCCCTCGCCTGGATCCTGCGCACCCGCACCGGCCCCGTGCGCCGCCTCGTCGAAGGCGTCGTCCTGCTGTCGTGGATCCTGCCCAGCACCGTCGTCGGATTCCTGTGGTTCGCGCTGCTCGACCGCGACGAAGGAACACTCAACGCGCTGCTGCACACACCCGGATTCGCCTGGCTCCTCGACTACCCGCTGCTGTCGATCATCATCTTCAACGTGTGGCGCGGCACCGCGTTCTCCATGATGTTGTACTCCGCCGCACTCGAGAACGTGCCACCCTCACACCTCGAAACCGCCCGCCTGGCCGGCGCAAGCGTGCCGCAGCAGCTGCGCGACGTCGTCTTCCCCCGCATCCGCCGGCACATCCTGACCAACCTGCTGCTCATCAGCCTGTGGACGTTCAACGACTTCACACCGTTCGTCCTCACCGGCGGCGGCCCAGAAGGCCGCTCGGAAATCCTGCCCGTGTACGTCTACCGCATCGCACTCAGAGACGGCCAGCTCGGCGTCGGCGCCGCCATCTCTTTCCTCATCCTGCTCATCAACCTCATCTTCGCCCTGGCATACCTGCGACTGCTCCGCGGCCAGCGCCGCCAGCAGGAAGTCGCCGCCGCCGGAGGACCACCCGCATGATCCGCCACGTCGTCGGTCGCCTCGCCGCCACTGTCTTCATCGCCGTCGTCCTGGCCTTCTTCACCCTCCCCATGCTCTGGCTGGCCAGCGCCCCCTTCGACGACACCCCCACCATCACCACGTCGATCCCTGAATTCACGCTGCGCAACTTCGCCGCCATCCTCGACAACCCCTACGCGCTCGGCTCCATCCGCAACTCCCTCATCCAAGGAGGCGGCGCCGCCGCGCTCGTCGTCGCCCTCGCCGCCCTCGCCGCCTACGCCCTGTCCCGAGTCCGCGTACCCGGCCGCGACGCGCTGCTCTACCTGCTCCTGCTGCTGTCGTCCGTCGTCACCGGCACCGCCGCCATGGTGCCCATCTTCGAGCTCGCCACCCGGCTCGACCTCATCGACACCCACCTCGGCGTCATCCTCGTCGTCTCCGGCGGCCTCCTGCCCGCCGCGATCTTCATCCTGAAGGACTTCATGGACGAGACGCCCACCTCCTACGAGGAGTCCGCCCGCGTCTTCGGCGCATCCCCCCTGCAGATCCTGCGCCACATCGTCATCCCCCTCGTCCGGCCAGGACTCGCCACCATCGCCGTCTGGGCCCTCGCCAGCGTCTGGGGCGGCTTCCTGTTCCAGTTCATCCTGCTGCGCGACCCCGAGAAAGCCCCCGGCTCCGTCATCCTCTACACCCTCTACACCGAAGGCGGCGCCCCCAGGCTCGACCTCATCTCCACCTTCTCCCTGCTGTACTCACTCCCGGTCGTGGCCATGTACCTGTTCGTCTCCCAGCGGTACGGCTTCCGCTTCCACGGAGGGATCAAACGGTGATCTCGCTGCACGGCCTCACCAAGATCTTCCCCGGCGGGGTACGCGCCCTCGACGGCATCGACCTCACCATCGCCGACGGCGAGTTCTTCGCCCTCCTCGGCCCCTCCGGCTGCGGCAAGACCACCCTCCTGCGCACCATCGCCGGCCTCGAAACCCCCACCGCCGGCAGCGTCCGCATCGACGGCAGGGACGTCACCGCCCTGCCGCCCGGCGACCGCGACGTCGCCATGGTCTTCCAGGACTACGCGATCTTCCCCCACATGGACGTCACCGCCAACATCGCCTACCCCCTCCGCATCAAGAAGACGCCCCGCGCCCAGCGCGCCGCCAAAGCCGCCGAAGTCGCCGCCCGGCTCAGCCTCACCGAACTCCTCCACCGCCGCCCCAGCGAACTGTCCGGCGGCCAGCAACAACGCGTCGCCCTCGCCCGCGCCATCGCCTGCCACCCCGCCGCGTTCCTCTTCGACGAACCGCTGTCCAACCTCGACGCCCGCCTCCGCCTCGAAGCCCGCACCTTCCTCAAACGGCTTCAGCGCGAACTCGCCGTCACCACCGCCTTCGTCACCCACGACCAAGCCGAAGCCCTCGCCCTCGCCGACCGCATCGCCGTCATGTCCCAAGGCCGCATGATCCAGATCGGCACCCCCGCCGACATCTTCCACCGCCCCGGCACCACCTTCGTCGCCTCCTTCATCGGCTCCACCCCCATGAACCTGCTCCCCGCCGAGGTCACCCCCACCGCCCTCCACGTCGCCGGCGCCACCTTCCCCGTCCCGCCCGGCCTCGCCCCCGGCGACCACGTCACCTACGGCGTACGCCCCGAATACACGGACCTGTCCGCCACCCCACGACCCGATGCCTTCCCCGGGACCATCTCCGTCCTGGAAAACCTCGGCACCCACACCCTCGTCACCCTCGAAACCCCCGACGCCCTCATCCAGGCCGCCGTCCCCGAAGGCGACGAACCCCCCACCGGCACCCAGGCCTGGGCCGTGCCCCGCCGCAGCCTCATCTACCGCGACGAGACACTGCACCTCAGCGAGAACCACCAGGCCGGCTGAGAGCGGCCTAGCGTGGCCCTCCGCGCCGCACAGGCCATACTGGACACCATGACCACCGGGCCATCCAGCCCCACCAGAGACTGGATCCTGCACGTCGACCTCGACCAGTTCATCGCCGCCGTCGAAATCCTCCGCCACCCCGAACTCCGCGGCAAACCCGTCGTCGTCGGCGGCAGCGGCGACCCCACCCAACCCCGCACCGTCGCCGCCACCGCCACCTACGAAGCCCGCGAACACGGCATCCACTCGGGCATGCCGCTCCGCACCGCCCTCAGACGCTGCCCCCACGCCGTCTTCCTGCCCAGCGACCCGCCCGCCTACGAAGCCGCCTCAGAACGCGTCATGGCAGTGCTGCGCGAATTCCCCGTACGGGTCGAAATATGGGGCTGGGACGAAGCCTTCATCGGCGCCGCCACCGACGACCCCGAAGCCCTCGCCGCCGACCTCCAGCACGCCGTACGCGCGCGCACCGACCTGTCCTGCTCCGTCGGCATCGGCGACAACAAACACCAGGCCAAACTCGCCTCCGGCTTCGCGAAACCCGCCGGGATCTACCGCCTCACCAGCGACAACTGGGCCGAGATCATGTACGCCCGCCCCACCGACGCCCTGTGGGGCATCGGTGCCAAAATCTCCAAGAAACTCGCCGCCCTCGGCCTCCACACTGTCGCCGACCTCGCCGCCGCCGACCCCGCCGAACTCGCCCGCGCCTTCGGCCCCACCAACGGCCCCTGGTACCGCTACCTCGCCCTCGGCAAAGGCGAAGCCGAAGTCGTCACCACACCCTGGATCGCCCGCGGCCACAGCCGCGAAACCACCTTCCCCCACGACCTCACCGACCCGGCCGAGATCGCCCACCACGTCGCCGCCCTCGCCGAACACGTCGCCCACGACGCCGCCACCGAAGGCCGCGAAGCGATCCGCGTCTCCGTCAAAGTCCGCTTCACCCCGTTCCTCACCCGCACCCGCCAGTCGAAGCTCCCCACCCCCACCACCGACCCCCGCGTCCTGTCCGACACGGCGGTCGCCATCCTCGACCGCTTCGACCTCAACCGCCCTGTCCGCCTCCTCGGCGTGGCAGTCGACTACACCATGCCGGAGAAATAACCGGACTCAACCCACCCGGGTCGCCCTGGAATAGAAATCAGCACGAAGCTCCTCCTCGGCCCGGAACAACTCCTCCAGCTCCTCCTCGGAGACCTCCACCTCCTCGAAATCATCCGGCGACGCCGCCTCGACATACGACAGCGCTCGCCACACCACCGCCGGATCATCCCTGAACTGCCCGATCCCGGTATTGCACGGCAAACACAACGCATACCGCACATCGCCGGTCCGATGACAATGATCCACATGCTCCGGCGGCCGGCCCCAGCACACCACACACAACCCGTGCTGCGCCGCGACCATCTTCTCGACATCCTCATGCCGCATCCGATAACGCTGCGACAGGTGATAAGTCCGCGTCCGCGCCACGGACCCGCCGTCACGCTGCTCCGGCAGGATCAGGAAATCCGGCCAGAGCACCTCCCCGTCCAAATAGAGGGCGGCCAGCTCCAGCAAGACAGTGTTGTCGCCGAAGTGGCCGAGCCCATTGTTGCAGTTGAAACAGAGAACGCCCCGGACCTGCCCGGTCTCGTGACTGTGATCGACGAAGGTGCCCGGAACGACCCTGCAGATGGCGCAGAGCCCGCCCTGCTGGGCGAGCATGCGCTCAAAGTCGTCCTGGGTAATGCCGTAACGGTATTGGAGCAGATAATTCCGCTCACTGCCGTATTTCTTGGTCTTATTCTCACGAGTAACGACAGCATGACACGGCTTGCAGTAGGTGGTCACTCCATCCTTGCTAGCCCTGTTACTACCGAACTCGCTCTTGGGCTTTATCTCCGCACATCGCGCGCAGTACTTATGCCCAGCGGGAACCTGAACCCGATCGCGCACAGTTTTCCCTTGCTCGCCCATGCGCTTGCGGTAACTCTGAGTGGAACGCCTCCTGAAGCAGGCCTTGCAATATCGCGCAAGCCCATCAGCCATGCGCTTATTGCGCCCGAACTCAGAGACCGTCTTAGTCTCCCCACAGTCCGGGCACCGCTTTACTCCGTCCGGCGTTTCCACCCGATTCACCCCTTTCGTCTGTCCGTTTTGCCCTACTCTCCGCCCTTCTGGACGTAAGAGCGCACGAATTCCTCTGCGTTCTCTTCGAGAACTTCGTCTATTTCGTCCAGAATCGAGTCGACATCGTCAGTGAGCTTCTCCTGCCGCTCCTGAACGTCAGACGCCTCCGCAGCCTGGGTCTCCTCGACCTCGGCCTCGCGCCGCCCGGTCTGCTTCTGACCGCCGGTGTCCTTGGTAGCCATGTCCTACCTCCACTTGGGGGACTGCCTCTAAGGCATATCTTCCCCGAACCAGCCGACATTTCGCGCCGATCGCCCAGCGATCTTGTCCGCTTGACTAGATAGCCCTCCTATCCAATACTGGGATGCCGTACCCACAAGGAGGTTGAGATGTCCCCTTCGTCTCTGAGCACCGCAGGTGTGCTCCTCATCACAGTCCCCGGAGTGGCCTTCGGCGGCATCACGTTGCTCAAGTTCCTCATGCGTAACGTCCCTGGCTATCTGGACAACCCGGTCCGCCGCAGCCTGTGGCGGGCCGGCCACGCGCATGCGGGCGTTCTGGTCCTGTTCAGCCTGGTGGCGATGCTGTACGTGGACCAGGCGAGCCTGTCAGAGGGCGTGACGGCGCTGACGCGCACACTGATCGTGGCGGCGCCCATCTTGATGCCGCTGGGCTTCTTCCTGTCGGTGGTGCGCCCGAGTGACACGAAGCCGAGCAGGCTGATCTGGTTGACGTTCGCCGGCGGTGCGTGCCTGGCGGTGGGCACGCTGACGCTGGGGATCGGCCTGCTGCTCTGAGTGAGGGTCAGTCTCCGCCGGTGAGCGCGGCGACGAGGTCGGCGGCGGTCCTGCACCGGTCGAACAGCTCACCGACGTGGGCCTTCGTCCCGCGCAGCGGCTCCAGCGTCGGGACCCGCTGCAGCGATTCGCGGCCGGGGATGTCGAAGATGACGGAGTCCCAGGATGCGGCGGCGACGGATTCGCTGTATTGGCTCAGGCACCGGCCGCGGAAGTAGGCGCGGGTGTCGGCCGGAGGGCTTTCCACGGCGCGCTGGACTTCGTCTTCGGTGACGAGGCGTTGCATGCGGCCGCGGGCGACGAGGCGGTTGTAGAGGCCTCTGTCGGGCCGGATGTCGGAGTATTGGAGGTCGACGAGCTGGAGTCTGGGGTGTGACCAGGCGAGGCCGTCGCGGCTGCGGTAGCCCTCGAGGAGTTCGAGTTTGGCGACCCAGTCGAGTTCGTGGGCGAGCTGCATGGGGTCTTCGGCGAGGCGGGTGAGGACGGATTCCCAGCGGTCGAGGATGTCCTTGTTCATCTCGTCTTGGGCGGTGCCGCGCTCTTCGACGTACTTGCGAGCCTGCTCCAGGTACTCCATCTGGAGCTGGATGGCGGTGAGCTTGCGTCCGTCGCGCATGGGGATCTCGTACTTACAGCTGGGGTCGTGGGAGACGGCCCTGAGTGCCTGCACGGGGCTTTCGACGGCGAGGTCGCGGGTGAGGAAGCCTTCTTCGATCATCGCGAGCACGAGCGCGGTGGAGCCGAGCTTGAGGTAGGTGGAGATCTCGGACATGTTGGCGTCGCCGATGATCACGTGGAGTCGCCGGTATTTCTCGGGGTCGGCGTGGGGCTCGTCGCGCGTGTTGATGATGGGCCGCTTCAACGTGGTCTCAAGCCCGACCTCGACCTCGAAGAAGTCGGCCCGCTGGCTGATCTGGAAGCCTTCGCCGCGGGAGTCCTGGCCGATGCCGACTTTGCCGGCGCCGACGACGACTTGGCGGGAGACGAAGAAGGGGGTGAGGTGGCGGACGATGTCGGCGAAGGGGGTGGCGCGCCGCATGAGGTAGTTCTCGTGGCAGCCGTAGGAGGCGCCTTTGGCGTCGGTGTTGTTCTTGTAGAGCTGGATGGGCGCGTTGGAGGGGATGGCGGAGGCGCGGGTGGCGGCGTCGTACATGACGCGTTCTCCGGCTTTGTCCCAGATGACGGCGGCGCGGGGGTTGGTGCATTCGGGCGAGGAGTATTCGGGGTGGGCGTGGTCGACGTAGAGGCGGGCGCCGTTGGTGAGGATGACGTTGGCGAGTCCGAGGTCCTCGTCGGTGAGCTGGCTTTGGTCGGCGACCTCTCTGGCCAGGTCGAAGCCGCGTGCGTCGCGCAGCGGGTTTTCTTCTTCGAAGTCCCATCGTGCCCTGCGCGCGCGGGCCGCCGAGGCGGCCAGGTAGGCGTTCACGACCTGTGAGGAGGTCACCATCGCGTTGGCGCCTGGCTGGCCGGGTACGGAGATGCCGTACTCGGTCTCGATGCCCATCACCCGACGCACCGTCATGCAACACCCTCTGTTCGTCCGGGTCTGTCTATCCGCCGTTTATATGCCCGAGCCTATGCCCTTCACAGTGCCCCAGGGCCACAGAGTTATGGCACCGACGCCTTTTCCACCTGTACGACCGGAGCTGATGGGGTTTGTGTGGGTCTGCGGGGCTTGAGTAGCCGCTGGATGGGGCGTTCGGCAAAGGAGTAGACCAGATACGAGAGCAGGACGGCCGTCAGCGTGGCGATGACGGCGACGGCCCAGGGGGGCAGGTCGCCGGTGAGCGCGGGGATGAGGGCGACGGCGACGACACCATGGAACAGGTAAAGAGGGTATGTCGTGCCTCCGAGCGCGGTGAGCGTTTTGGAGGATTTGAGGCGTAGGACGCCGAGCGCGGCGAGGGCCATCACCGCGAAGATCACGGTGATGGTGATGATGACGCTGGCATCGGTGACCGGCATGTTCTTGAACCCGGCGGCGTCGATGCGCCGGTGCACGCGGGCGAGCGCGGAGTCGATCGACATGGCGTATCCGGCGGCGACGTAGAGCCAGGGCAGCCAGGAACTGCCGTGTTTGCGTACGAGATACAGGCTCATGCCGGCGACGAAGTAGGGGGCGTAGTCCGGCATGACGATCTCGTCGAGGACGGGGTTGTCGAGAATCCCGGTGTGCCCGAGCACTTTGACGGCCAGGGCGGCGGCCAGCCAGAGGCCGGCGAACGCCAGCACGCGGCCGTACGTGACGCCGATGATCACGAGGATGGCCATCAGCAGGTAGAAGCGGAGTTCGGCCCACAGCGACCAGTAGACGGGGCTGGCATCGGTGATCTTGAACAACCGCTGGAACATGGTGGCGTTCAGCAGGTATTCGCCTGGTGAAAGTTTTGGGTCGAGCGCCTTGGCGCCGGTGAGCCCGTAGAGGGCGGCTACGGCGCCGAGGCTGAGCCAGTACGCGGGGTAGAGGCGGACGAGCCGGGACCGGGCGAACGCGCCGAGGCCGCGTCCCCAGACGCTCATGAGGATGACGAACCCGCTGATGATGAAGAACAACTCGACGCCGAGGATGCCGAGCCCGGCGAACGGGGCGAGCGCGGGGAACAGCTCGGCGGGCCGGTCGCCCCAGACGGAGGCGTACGCGACCAGGTAGTGGAAGGCGACGACGGCCAGGGCGGCGACGAAGCGCAGGAGGTCGAGTTCGGCCAACCGGCCGTCCTCCCGAGCGTGTTTGGGCCGGTTGGGGGCATGCACGCCATCTTTGACGGAAATTGTGTCACTTTGGTTCCACCGGTCCCTCAGTTCCCACTACCAACACCCGGGAGGTGGAGTCGAGGCCGAGGGCGGCGCGACCTGAGGGGCTGAGCGCGACCAGACCTGCGGCTCCGGCGGCGCCGCAGGCGGACAGGGCGACGCCGTGGCCGGCGAGCAGCCGGACGGCGGCCTCGGCGTCGTCGTCGGTGATGGTCATGTAGAGGTCGGCGAGGCGGGTCAGGAGGCGGTGGGCGATGAGGGAGGGTTCGCGGCAGTCGAGCCTGCCGAGATCGGTGTGGGAGCCCGGGACGCGGAGGGGGCGGCCGGCGCGGGCGCTCTCGATCAGGCAGGGCGCGCCTTCCGGCTCCACAACGATGATCTTCGGTTGCTCGCCCCAGCGGTCGCGGATGTATCCGGCGGCCGCGGCGGCCAGCCCGCCGACGCCCGCCTGTACGAACACGTGGGTGGGCGCCTCCCAAGGCGCGCCCGCGCCCGGCGGGACGTGACCCGTGCCTGGCCATGGCCCGGCGAGTTCGTCGAACAGGACCGTGTAGCCGCGCATGACGTCGAGCGGCACCTCGGTGTAGCCCTCCCACGAACTGTCGGCGACGAGCCGCCACCCGTGCTCGTGCGCGGCCCGCTGCGCGGCGGCCATGGCGGCCTCGTAGTCGTCGCCGTCGCGCCGCACCTCGGCGCCGAGCACGCGCAGCCGCCGCGCGAACGCCTCGGGGACGTCGTGGCCGAGGTAGACGGCGCACGGCACACCGGCCTCGCGCGCGCCGTACGCGACGGAGATGCCGTGGTTGCCGGCGCTGGCACAGAGGACCGGGGTGCCGCCGCCGTGCCGCTGGGCGAGCAGGTGGACGGCGTAGGCGCCGCCGAGGGCTTTGAAGCTGCCGAGCCCCATGCGGCCGCTCTCGTCCTTGACGTGGACGGCCCGCGTGCCCGCCAGGCCGGGCAGGGTGTGGACGGGCGTGGGCCGGTAGGCGGGGTGCCGGTCGAAGTGGGCGCGGGCCTGGCGGGTGTGCGCGGCCCCGATGAGTTCGCGCTCCCGCGCGGTGTAGGGGGCGCGTCCGGGGTTGAGGTACTCCATGATCGCCATGCTAGGAGCCGGCGGTCAGGGTGTGTTCGCGCCACGGCGCCGGGCATGCCTGTCGGCCGTGCCGCACACGAGAACGGGAGGGCCGCCCGGCCCTCCCGTTCTTCGGTGGTGTTACAGGTATTGGCCGGTGTTGGCGACGGTGTCGATGGACCGGCCGGCCTCGGTGCCCTGCTTGCCGGAGACGAGCGTGCGGATGTAGACGATCCGCTCGCCCTTCTTGCCGGAGATGCGGGCCCAGTCGTCCGGGTTGGTGGTGTTGGGCAGGTCCTCGTTCTCGGAGAACTCGTCCACGCAGGCCGTGAGCAGGTGCTGCACCCGCAGGCCCTTCTGGCCGCTTTCGAGGAACTGCTTGATGGCCATCTTCTTGCCCCGGTCGACGATGTTCTGGATCATCGCTCCGGAGTTGAAGTCCTTGAAGTAGAGGACTTCCTTGTCGCCGTTGGCGTAGGTCACCTCGAGGAAGCGGTTTTCCTCGCTCTCGGTGTACATGCGCTCGACGACGCTCTGGATCATGCCGCCGATCGTCGCCTCGCGGGAGTCGCTGTGCTCCGACAGGTCCTCGGGGTGCAGCGGCAGGTCGGCGACGAGGTACTTGGAGAAGATGTCCTTGGCCGCCTCGGCGTCCGGCCGCTCGATCTTGATCTTGACGTCCAGGCGGCCGGGCCGCAGGATCGCCGGGTCGATCATGTCCTCGCGGTTGGAGGCGCCGATGACGATGACGTTCTCCAGGCCCTCGACGCCGTCGATCTCCGACAGCAGCTGGGGGACGATGGTGTTCTCGACGTCGGACGACACGCCGGAGCCGCGGGTGCGGAAGATCGAGTCCATCTCGTCGAAGAACACGATCACCGGGGTGCCCTCGGAAGCCTTCTCCCTGGCGCGCTGGAAGACCAGGCGGATGTGCCGCTCGGTCTCGCCGACGTACTTGTTGAGCAGTTCCGGGCCCTTGATGTTGAGGAAGAAGCTCTTGCCTGACTGGCCGGTCTTCTCCGCGACCTGCTTGGCCAGGGAGTTGGCGACGGCCTTGGCGATGAGCGTCTTGCCACAGCCGGGCGGCCCGTACAGCAGCACGCCCTTGGGGGGCCGCAGCTTGTGCTCGCGGAACAGATCGGCGTGCAGGTAGGGCAGCTCGATGGCGTCCCTGATCTGCTCGATCTGCCTGCTGAGGCCGCCGATCTCCTCGTAGGAGATGTCGGGGACCTCTTCGAGCACGAGCTCTTCGACTTCGGACTTGGGTATGCGCTCGTAGACGTAGCCGGAGCGAGGTTCGAGCAGGAGCGAGTCGCCGGCCCTGATGGGCTGGCCGACCAGCGATTCGGCCAGACGCACGACGCGTTCTTCGTCGGCGTGCGAGATGACCAGGGCCCGCTTGCCCTCGTCGAGCAGTTCTTTGAGCATCACGATCTCGCCGACCTCTTCGTAGCCGAGTGCTTCGACCACGTTGAGCGCCTCGTTGAGCATGACCTCCTGGCCACGCCGCAGCGAGTCGATGTCGACGGCAGGGCTGACGTTCACCCGCAGCTTGCGGCCGCCGGTGAACACCTCGATCGTGCCGTCTTCTCTGGCCTCGAGGAAGGTGCCGAAGCCGGATGGCGGCTGCGCCAGCCGGTCGACCTCCTCCTTGAGAGCGACGATTTGGTCCCTGGCCTCCTTGAGTGTGGCCACCAGGCGTTCGTTCTGGCCGGTCACGGCCGCGAGGTTCGCCTGTGCCTCATGGAGACGCTCTTCGAGGACCCTGGCCTGACGGGGTGACTCGGCCAGCTTCCGCCTCAGCGCGGTGATCTCCTCCTGGAGGAAGGAGACCTGTGTTGAAAGATCAGCGACCTCCCGTTCGCGCTGCGCGGCTCGAGCCTCAGCATCATCGCGAGCTGCCACGCCCCGTCACCTCCTTCCCAGTCGAGGGCGACTACTTAGGACCTTACCTATCTCGGGCCCCTCCGTAACCTGGCCGGGCAGTGTTCGTAGAGTGACATTCAGTGTTCGGTGAATAATCCCCAATAGTGCGTTTAATACTCCCAGCATAGGAACACGGCAATCTGTTCCCGTGTCACGCACGAACGCACCCTCGTGGCCAAATTGTCATAGTTCTTCAGTGGTCCCCTTCGGTCGACGGCGTCGCGGCGGGGGCGTCACGCCGTCCGCCATGCGGCGGGCGGTGACGAGGAAGCCCGTGTGGCCGATCATCCGATGATCGGGTCTTACCGCGAGCCCTTCGACATGCCAGTCGCGAATCAGGGTCTCCCACGCATGCGGCTCGGTGAAACACCCGTGATCGCGGATGGCCTCGACGGTTTTGGACATCTGTGTGGTCGTGGCCACGTAACAGCAGATCACGCCGCCCGGGGTGAGCGCCTTGGCGGCGGCGTCGACGCACTCCCACGGGGCGAGCATGTCGAGGATGACGCGGTCGACGTCGACCTCGTCGATGGAGTGGACCAGGTCGCCGACGACCAGCCGCCAGTTGTCGTCCATGGGCCCGCCGAAGAACTTCTCGACGTTCTTTCGGGCCACGTCGGCGAACTCCTCACGCCGCTCGTACGAGGTCACGTGCCCGTCGGGGCCGACGGCGCGCAGCAGGAAGCAGGTCAGCGCGCCCGAGCCGACCCCGGCCTCGATCACCCGGGCGCCGGGGAAGATGTCGGCCATGCCGACGATCATCGAGGCGTCCTTGGGGTAGATGACGGCCGCGCCGCGCGGCATGGCGAGCGTGTAGTCCTGCAGCAGGTGGCGGAAGGCGAGGTAGGCGGTGCCGCCGGAGGAGCGCACGACGGAGCCCTCAGGCTGCCCGATCAGGTCGCTGTGCGGGATGGCGCCCTTGTGGGTGTGGAAGACGCCGTCCTGCTTCAACGTGATCGTGTGGCGCTTGTTCTTGGGGTCGGTGAGCTGTACCTGATCCCCCGCCTGGAAAGGCCCATGCCTGCGGAAACCCATGGCGGCAAGGTTATAGGGCTTTCGAGCACGTCCGGACGCGCGATATCTATGGGGGATGCTCCCGCGTGACGTGATCTCCTCCGGACCCCTGATCCTGCGGCCTCCCGTGGAGGGCGACACCGAGGGGATCGTCAAGACCTGCGGCGATCCGGTGACGGCCTGGTTCTTGCCGGCGCTGCCGTCGCCGTACGCGGTGGAGGACGCGCGCGACTACTTCGCGATGGCGGCGGCCAAGTGGGAGGCCGGCGGCGCGGAGTTCGCGATCAGCGAGAACGGCCAGTACGTCGGCTCCGTCGGCGTCCGGCCGCCGGACCCCTGGGGCGTGGCCGAGATCGGCTACGTGGTGGCGCCGTGGGCGCGGGGCAAGGACGTGGCCTCAACGGCGGCCAGGGCGGTCACCGACTGGGTGTTCGACCACGGGATCCGCCGGGTCGAGCTGCAGACGGCGGTGGAGAACGTGGCGAGCCTGCGGGTGGCGTACAAGAGCGGCTTCCGCGAGGAGGGGCGCAGGAGGGATGCCAAGTCGATGCGCGACGGCCGGTACGTCGACCTGGTGACCTTCGCCAGGCTGAAGGGCGACGTGGTGGGGGCCGCGGAGCCGTACCTGCCGTTCTTCGAGGACGGGCGGCTGTCCGACGGCGTGGTGCGGCTGGAGCCGCTGGCGGCCGGGGACGCCGCGGACTTCCACCGGATGGTGACCGAGCCGAGCGTGGCGGCCTATTCGATGATGCCGCCGAGCACGATGGAGGACGACGAGCGGCGCTGCCGCTACACCGGCTACTGGTGGGTGTCGGGGCAACGGATCGAGCTGGCCATCAGGGACGCGGCCTCTGGGGCGTTCGCGGGGCATGTGCAGCTGACGCAGGTGCTGCCGGCACTGGGGCAGGCGATGATCGGCTATTCGCTGGTGCCGGACTTCCGGGGCAAGGGGTTCATGACGCGGGCGGTCAACCTGCTGGTGGACTGGGCGTTCGCGCACACGGCGCTGCACCGGATCGTGGCCGGGACCGAGTCGGGGAACGTGGCCTCGCACCGGGTGCTGGAACGCACCGGGTTCCAAAGGGAGGGCGTGCACCGGGAGTTGTTCCCGAAGGCGGACGGCGGGCGGGTGGACGACGTGGCGTGGGCGCGGCTGCGCTCGTCGTAGACGTGCCGTGGGCCCGGCCGCGACCAGTCGCGGCGGCTCTCCTGGCCGGCCATACGGCGGGTCCCGCCCAGGGACCGAAAGGGGAAAAATTCGGATTTCCTGTTGAGGGCTAGTCAAGGGCCCCATCGGGGGTGATAGTCGGGACACCCGCACTCGAGTCGCGCGACCGGGCCGCGCGATCTCGCCGCCTCCGCTTGAGGGATCACCGCGATGCCGTACAACCGTGTCGATGTCGCCATGCGTGAACTCGTCGCCGACTTCTCCTGTCTGCAGGCCGATGACCTCGTCGAGCGGCTGGCGCGCACTGCCGCCGCCATCGCGGGCACGGCCTACGCGGGGTTCGTACGGGTGGACCCGCTGCGGCGGGAGGCGCTGCCCGTCCACGTGCACGCCCCTCCCGGGGATCCGCTGCGGGTGGGCCGCTGGCTGACGGAATCAGGGGTGCTCAAGGAGCTGGCGGTGTCGGCGGGTACGCTGCGGCTGGCCCGTGACGCGGCCGTGGGCGAGCCGGGGTTCCTGGCCACTCCGGTGCCGGTGATGGCGCGGGAGCACACGTTCGTGTGGGTCGCGGGGCGCGGGTTCGGGGACGCGGACGAGCACCTGCTGGGCCGGTTCGCGACGGCGGCGGCGCGGGCGCTCGAGGCGGCCAGCGGGCTGGAGGCGGCGGTACGCATGCTGCGGGGCATCCGGGCCTTCCGGCCGGCGTAGCGTTGGGGTCGTCCGGATGGCCGGGAAAGGGGTGGCCGGTTGCCGGGCGGTAATGCGCCGGTAATGCGAGTATGAGGTCGTTTCAATCGACCACATTTTCCGATGATTTTTCGGTTATTTGGCGATTTCTCTACGCTGGTCGGAACATTTACTGGGACGGCGGAATATGCCCCGCGCCGCTCCCCCTGTGCCGCGTCCCCGCGGCGGCGAGCCCCTGGATCCCGGGGGTCCCGGCCCTTGGTCCGGCCGACCATCGGCCTCCGTCAGGTTTCCGGTCACTGTGCGGGCACCCAAGCCGGATATGTCGTATTTGTGTGTAGATGGGCTGACGAAACAGGCTGTTCTACGGGGGCGGCAATGACGGAAGGTGGCGATTCATGCGGATTCTCATCGTGGGTGGGAGCGGCTTTCTCGGAGGCGAGCTCGTACGCTTGTGCGTGGCGTCGGGTCATGACGTGGGCGCGACGTACCTGACCCGGGCCGGAGAGCTCCCAAGGGTCGCGTGGCTGCCTCTGGACGTGCGCTCGCGTGCCGACGCCGCCTCCGTCGCCGGCGCGTTCGGGCCGGAGGTGACGATCAACGCGGCGTACCGGCAGCGGGACTGGACGGCCACGGCAGACGGCGCGGCGCACCTCGCCCTGGCCGTGGCGGCGGCTGGCGGGCGGCTGGTGCACGTCTCCAGCGACGCCGTCTTCTCGGGCTCCGCGCCCCGCTACGACGAGACGTGCGTGCCGGACCCGGTCAACCCGTACGGCGCCGCCAAGGCGGCCGCGGAGACGGCGGTGCGGGCCATCCTGCCCGGCGCCGCGATCGCCCGCACGTCCTTGATCATCGGGCGCGGCGGATCCCCGCACGAGGCGTTCGTGCGGAGGCTCGCCGCAGGGCGCGGGGACGGGGCTCTGTTCACAGACGATGTGAGGTGCCCGGTGCACGTCGCCGACCTCGCGGCGGCGCTCATGGAGTTGGCGGTCCGCGGGGACTCGGGCATGTGGCACCTGGCCGGCCCCGACGCGCTGAGCCGCCACGAGCTGGGGGTGCTGATCGCCCGCAGGGACGGCCTCGACGCCGGCCGCCTGCCCACCGGCCGCCGCGCCGACACGGCCCTGCCCGGGCCGTACGACGTCCGCCTGGACTGCACGGCGACACAACGCCGGCTCCGCACCCGCCTCCGCGGCGCCCGCGAATTCCTGACCCCACCCAGCTCCTGAGCGACCGCCCCACCAAGCGGGGAGGGCCCGCACCCCACCGGCCGCCTGCAGCACCTCCGCCGGCCACAGCCTGCACCATCACGGCCCTGCACCGGTGCCGGCGTCCTTCCCCAGGTCCCGCTGGTCCAGCGCCCGGGACCGCCCTCACAGCCCGCGGGCACCCCTGCCCTGGGCACCGCCGACCCGCCGCCTGTCCGCCTGCGCCAGGGCAGCGCCCACTCGTGCCTCCAGGCCGCGCAGACCCGTCTGCCTCTCGCCGAGCGCCGCACACTTCGGCCGCCGCTCTGACAGAGCCGGCGTTGCGCGCCAGGCCGCGAGCGCGTCCCGATCCCCAGCCCGGGTCTGGCCGCGGACGCGCGGCAGGTGCGAAGCCCACCACATCATCGCGGCCAGACATTGTGCCCGCACACGCACGAGTCCCCGGACCCATGGGCCCGGGGACTCGGTCGGCGTGACGGGCCGCCCTACCCTCGGTGCGCCTCGAAGCGGAGCGTACGGGAGACGCCCACGCGGACCGTGGTCCCCGGCGCGATGGTGACGGGCTCGTTCGGCGGGATGTCGTAGAAGTTGGGATCGCCGGGCGGCTGGATCTGGGTGCCGTTGACGGAGCCCAGGTCCACCAGGTTGACGTCCCACCCGTCCAGCGCCACCCGCAGGTGCCGCCGCGACACCGACCCGTCCGGGCTGGTCACCTTGGCGGGCCTGGCGGTGCCCCCGGCCACCTCGGGCGCCCGCTCTGGGTCGCGCCCGAGCAGGTAGTCGGTCTCCAGCGGCAGCGCGGTCCCGTCGTCCAGGATGAGGACGCCGAGCGAGGGGCGCGGACCCTTGTAGGGGACGAGCGTGCGCTGCACCAGGGCGATGCCGCAGACGGCGCAGTAGGGCACGCGGGGGTCGTTGAAGTGGTCGTTCTTGCAGTCGACCCCGTAGACGAGCGGGCGGTCGCCGTGCTCGGGCTGCTGCTGCTGCTGTTCCTGGGGCGGCGGCCCCGGGTGGTCGAAGTGGTCGGGCGGGCCGAGCAGGGGCGGCGGGGGCTGGTCGAAGTGCTCCGGCGGGCCCATGTGCTGCGGGACCTGCGGCTCGCCGACGCCGTTGCCGGAGGGCGGCTGCTCGTCGTAGGACGGGAACTGCTGCTGATCCGGCAGGGGCGGCGGCTGGTCTTGCTGCTGGTGGTAAGGAGGCTGGTCCTGCGGCGGCTGGTAGGGCGGCGGCTCGTGCGACGGCTGGTAGGGGGGCTGCTCTTGCGAACCCTGATAGTGAGGCTGCTCTTGCGGGCCTTGGTAGGGGGACTGCTCCTGGTGCGGCACGTACGGCGGCTGGGGCTGGTCCTGCGGCGGCTGGTAGGGCGGCGGCTGCTCCACGGCCGGGGGCGCGGGCTGCGGGCCAGAGGGCTGCCCCTGCAGGACCGGCGGCTGGTCGGCCAACGGGTACGGAGGCCGCTCGACCTGCTGCTGTGCGGCAGGCTGGATCAGGTCGGCCTCGAAGTGGAATGCCGTGGCCGGCATCTCGCTGGTCAGCGGCCGGGACGGAGCGGGCACGGACGGCTGGTCGGTGAGGTCGCCGACGAGGCCGCCGCCGTGGATCACGCCGCCCTCGAAGCGGACGGCTGGGTGGGGGCTGCCGGCTCCGGGCAGGCTCAGCTCGACGCGTTCGACGGTGCCGGTGACGAGCCGGTCGGCCCACGTCAAGGAGTCGCTGCCGGCCAGGCGCGTCTCGCCCGACGAAGTGCCGATGGTGGCCGACGCCGAGCCGCTGACCAGCACGGCCACGCCGCCGCTCACGGCGCCCGCGACGGCGCACGTGGCGGGGTCGCCGGCCATGTTGGCCGCAAGGACCTGCGCGGCGCGGCGGGCCAGCGCCCTGCCGTCACCGCCGGAGGCGGCCGTCTCGCGCAGCGCCTCGAGCAGGCTGTCGGCGGTGGCCTCGCCCGGGTCGCACACCAGCAGCAGCCCGCCCACGTAGGCGACCAGTCCATTTCCAGGAAGCGGACGCACCGTTCCGAAGCCGTGGTCGGTCATGCGTCCTCCCTCATGACGACCGTGCTGCGCTCATTGGTGCCCTCGCTGCGCTCGGTCACTCAACTCTCCTCCCCGGAAGCCGGCGATGTCACGGCACCCACACTGCTGTGCTGGCTTGCGGTGGCCCACCAGCCATACGCATACCCAGACGGCGAGGGCGTGTCGCTGCCCCCGTCGTCTCGATTCGGTGAACCGGTGGACCGCAACAAACCCCTTAACTGTGCAAGTTTGGCCAAACCGAACACTATCGGCCAGTCGTCGCATCGCAGAAATCGCCGGAGTCCAAACCGGCCCGCCCGAAACTGCTGGACACGACCCTATCCGGGGGCCGCCGCTTAAACGAGTGGGACAAATCAGACGCCGGTGAAAACCCGGTTCACATCGGCCGTGGTAAGCACTCCGTAGACCTCGCCGCCGCGTTCCACCAGCAGGTATTCGCTGCCCGGGGCCTCGCGCATGGCGTCGATGAGCGGCTCGCCGACCAGGTCGGCGTCGAGCACCATGGTGGGCTCGAGGGACTTGGCGAGGGAGGCGACGTTCACCCAGGGGCGGCGATGATCGGGAGTGGCCTGCACCGCGGCCTCGTTCACGATCGCCAGGGGCCGGCCGTCGTGGTCGACCACGACGAGGGCGCCCGCCCCGCGCTCGGCGGCCTGCCGCAGCGCTTCGGCCAGCGGCGTCTCCGCGGTCACGGGGATCGCCCTGCGGGCCAGGGCGCGCGCGTTGACCTTCGGGATCCTGGCCCTGATCTTGGCCACGCGCAGCGACTGGGTGGCGCCCATCCAGATGAAGGAGGCCAGCACCAGCGGCCACACGAGGTCGGTGAAGTCGATCTCCTGGCCGCCCGTGAGCGCGGTCGCGAGTGGGAACGCCACCAGCAGCACGGCCAGCACCCGCCCGCCCCAGGCGGCCACGATGGTGCCGGAGCCGGGGTTCCTGGTCAGCTTCCACACGCCGGCGCGCAGCATCCTGCCGCCGTCGAGCGGCAGGCCTGGCAGCAGGTTGAACACGCCGACGATGAGGTTGGCGAACCACAGCTGCCAGGTCAGCGCCTCGACGATGCCGCCGCCGTTGATCACGAAGACGTCGGCGGCCAGGCCCAGCCCGGCCAGCCCGAGGGACAGCGCCGGCCCGGCCGCGGCGATCGCGAACTCCTTGCCCGGCGTCGGCGGCTCCTTCTCGATCTCCGACACGCCGCCGAGGAGGTAGAGGGTGATCCTGCGCACCGGCAGGCCGTACCACTTGGCCAGGACGCTGTGCGCCAGCTCGTGCAGCAGCACCGAGACGTACAGCAGCACCGCGAACAAGAACGCCACCGCGTACGCGGCGGTGCTGTCGAGCTCGGGCAGCATGTATTGCATCCGCGGCCCGAACATCACAGTGATGAAGGCCGCCACGAGGAACCACGTCCACGAGACGTATACCGGAATGCCGAATGGCCTCCCCATCCGGATGCCGGAGAACTCCTGCCGCGGGGTCTGCTCGCTCACCGCACTCCTTGAACGTCCTTGCCGCCGGGGTCCCGCAATATCGCGGTCTTCCCGCCGGTACGTGGTGTCGCTGCCCTTGATGCTACGCGCCGCGGCACGTGAACCTCGTTTCGCGGGAGCCTATTCTGTCGGGGCCTTGACCTAGAGTGCGGTGCATGACATTGACCGAGCCGGTGATCATTGGAGCTCTCTCCCCGTCCCGGGCGGGCGATTTCATGACCTGTCCCCTGCTCTATCGCTTCCGGGTGATCGACCAGCTGCCGGAGAGACCCTCGCAGGCGGCGGTGCGCGGCACGGTGGTCCACGCGGTCCTGGAGCGGCTCTACGACCTGCCCGCGCCGCGCCGCTCCGTGCAGGCGGCGCTGGAGCTGCTGGAGCCGCAGTGGACGCGGCTGCTGGCGGAGGACCCGCAATACGCGGAGATGTTCGCCGACGACGCCGAGCAGAGCGAGTGGCTGACGCAGGCCCGCGGCATGCTGGAGCGCTACTTCACGCTGGAGGACCCGACGCGGCTGGAGCCGGCCGAGCGCGAGCTCTACGTGGAGGCGGTCTTGGACGGTGGGCTGATGCTGCGGGGCTACGTCGACCGGCTCGATGTGGCGCCGACCGGCGAGGTCCGGGTGGTCGACTACAAGACCGGCAGCGCGCCGGGGCCGGACTTCGAGGCCAAGGCGCTGTTCCAGATGAAGTTCTACGCGCTGGTGCTGTGGCGGCTGCGCGGGCAGGTGCCGCGGCTGCTGCAGCTGGTCTACCTGGGCGGGGCCGGCGAGGTGCTGCGGTACGCGCCGGACGAGGGCGACCTGCTGGCCACCGAGCGCAAGGTGATGGCGTTGTGGGCGGCGATCGCGCGGTCGATGGAGACCGGCGAGTGGCGGGCCCGGCGCAGCCGGCTGTGCGACTGGTGCGACCATCAGGCGCTGTGCCCGGAGTTCGGCGGCAACCCTCCCCCGGTCCCCGACCGCCGGCCCGGCGACACGGTCCGCAGCAGCCGCCGCTCGGCCACCGACGAGCTGTGACGGCCGAGGCGCTCACCCAGCGTGGGGCCACGCCCGACACGGCACCCAGAGCCGACGGGACGCCGCCCCGAATCAGCGGAGCGTCCCACTGGAGCGGGTGACGGGCATCGGCGAGGAGGTGTAGGCCGGGTAATCCTCCCGAGGGAGGAGGTTATGGGCTTTCACCTGGTCTTACAGTGAAGCCGTGCACATCGACCGAACCAGGCTCCACGACACGGTCCTAGCCGGGGTGGTGGCCGTCGCGTCGGTCGTGCTGTTCATGACCTACGACCCCGACCGGCTCGCAGCCGACGGCCTGCCGGTGGAGGGCCTGCGTCCCCCAGACGCGCTCGGGATGGCGCTGGTGGTGCTGGCGTGCGTGCCGGTGGCGGTCCGCCGGCGGTGGCCGCTGGCGGCCCTGTGTGCGGGCCTGGCGGCGGAGGCGGTGGCGACGGCGTCCGGGTACGGCAACGGCGTGCCGGGCCTGGCCGGGCTGGTGCTGCTGTACTCCGTGGCCTCGCATCGGGGCCTGGCGATGGCGCTGGCCGGGCTGGCGGTGTCGTTGGCTGCTTACGCCTTCGGGGCGGCGGCGGGCCCGGTCAGCGCGACGAGCTGGACCGACCATGTGATGGTCCTGGTGGTGCTGGTGGCGGTGTGGGGTGCGGGCCGGAGCCTGCGGTTGCGCCGGGCGTACCTGGAGGAGCTGAAGGACCGGGCGTCCAGGCTGGAGCGGGCGCACGAGGCCGACACGCGGGCCGCCCGCGCCGAGGAGCGCTCCAGGATCGCCCGCGAGCTGCACGACGTGGTCGCCCACCACGTCAGCGTGATGATCGTGCAAGCGGCGGCGGCGCGCCGGGTGCTGGCCTCCGATCAGGAGCTGGCGGGCGAGGCGCTGTCGACGATCGAGCAGACGGGCCGGATGGCGATGGCGGAGATGCGCAACATCGTGGGCGTGCTGCGTACCGACGCCAGGGCCGAGCTGGGCCCGCAGCCGGGCGTGCAGGACCTGCCCGCGCTTGTGGAGCAGATGCGGGAGGCGGGTCTGCCGACGCGGCTGCTGGTGGAGGGCGAGTCGCGGCCGCTGCCCGCGGGGGTGGACCTGGCCGCCTACCGGCTGGTCCAGGAGGGGCTCACGAACAGCCTGCGGCACGCGGGGGCGGGTGCGGAGGCGGTGGTGACCGTCCGGCACAAACCGCGAGAGCTGGACGTACGGGTGGAGGACGACGGAAAGGGCGCGCCGGATCCGCCCATAAGGTCAGGGCATGGTCTGGTCGGCATTCGCGAACGGGTGGCACTCTATGGTGGAATCCTGAGCATCGGTCCGTTGCCGGGGGGCGGTTTCGAGGTGCGGGCGACGTTCCCGTTGAAGGACGGACAATGACGATCAGAGTGCTGCTGGTGGACGATCAGCCGCTGCTACGCACGGGGTTCCGCCTGATCCTGGAGGCCGAGCCCGACCTCACGGTGGTGGGGCAGGCCGGGGACGGCAAGGCCGCCATGGAGCAGACAAGGGCGCTGCTGCCCGACGTGGTGCTCATGGACATCCGGATGCCGGGGATCGACGGCATCGAGGCGACCCGCAGGATCGTCAGGGAGGCGGCGCCGGCGGCGCACGTGCCGAAGGTGCTGGTGCTGACGACGTTCGACCTGGACGAGTACATCGTGGAGGCGTTGCGCTCGGGCGCGTCCGGGTTCCTGCTGAAGGACGTGCCGCCGGACGAGCTGGTGCAGGCGATCCGGGTGGTGGCGGCCGGCGACGCGATCGTGGCGCCGAGCGTGACCAGGCGGCTGCTGGACCGGTTCGCGTCGCGGCTGCCGTCGGCGTACGAGCAGGCCGCGCCGGCGCGGCTGGACCGGCTGACCGAGCGGGAGCTGGAGGTGCTGCGGCTGATCGCCAAGGGCATGTCCAACGCGGAGATCGCGGCCAAGCTCGTGGTGAGCGAGACGACGGTCAAGACGCACGTCGGCAACGTGCTGACCAAGCTGGGGCTGCGGGACCGCGTGCAGGCGGTGGTGCTGGCCTACGAGACGGGGCTGATCACCCCGGGCGCGTTGTCCTGAGCCCCAGCCGGGTTCACTTCGCGGCGGGGGTCTCCTTGGCGACCTCCGGGGCGTTCTCCGGGAAGTGGCAGGCGACGCGGTGGCCGCTGGCCAGCTCCTCCAGCGGCGGCTCGACCGTTCTGCAGATCTCCTGCGCCTTCCAGCAGCGGGTGTGGAAGCGGCAGGCGGGCGGCGGGTTGAGCGGGCTGGGCACGTCGCCGGCCAGCCGGATGCGCTCGCGGTCCTTGCGGACCTTCGGGTCGGGCACGGGCACGGCCGACAGCAGCGCGTTGGTGTACGGGTGCATGGGCGAGTTGTAGAGCCGCTTGCGCTCGGCGATCTCGACGATCTTGCCCAGGTACATGACGGCGACCCGGTCGCTGATGTGGCGCACCACTGACAGGTCGTGGGCGATCACGACATAGGTGAGGTCGAGCTCGTTCTGCAGGTCCTCCAGCAGGTTGACGACCTGGGCCTGGATGGACACGTCGAGCGCGGAGACCGGCTCGTCGGCGATGATGAGCTTGGGCTTGAGCGCGAGCGTGCGGGCGATGCCGATGCGCTGCCGCTGGCCGCCGGAGAACTCGTGCGGGTATCGGTTGTAGTGCTCGGGGTTGAGCCCGACGAGCTCCAGGATGTCCTGGACGGCCTTCTTGACGCCGTGCTCGGTTTTGACGCCCTGGATGCGGAACGGGGCGCCGACGATGGCGCCGACCGTGTGGCGGGGGTTGAGCGACGAGTACGGGTCCTGGAAGATCATCTGCATGTCACGGCGGAGCGGGCGGAGCCGGCCCTGGCCCATGTGCGTGATGTCCTGGCCCTCGAAGACGACCTTGCCGGCAGTGGGCTCGAGCAGCCTGGTGACCAGCCGGCCCGTCGTGGACTTGCCGCAGCCCGACTCGCCCACCAGGCCGAGCGTCTCGCCCTTGAACACGTCGAAGCTGATCCCGTCGACCGCCTTGACCGCGCCGACCTGCCTTTTGAACAGGCCCTTCGTCACGGGGAAGTGCTTCTCCACGTTCTGCACGGAAAGAAGCAGCTCGGTTTCACTCACTGGGTCTCCAGCACTGGCTTGATCTCGGTCTCCCACAGGGTCCGCCGTTCGGTCCTGCTCATGTGGCAGCGCACCAGATGACCGCCCTCGGTCTCGGCCAGCGCGGGCACTTCCGTGTCGGCCCTGCCGTCGGTGCGCTCGGCGAACGGGCAGCGGGGATGGAAGGCGCACCCGGGCGGCACGTTGATCAGCGACGGCGGGGAGCCCTTGATCGGCAGCAGCCGTTCGGTGGGCTCGCGGTCGAGGCGGGGCATGGAGCCCAGCAGGCCCCAGGTGTAGGGATGCTCGGGACGGTAGAAGATGTCGTCGGCGGAGCCGTACTCGACGCACTTGCCGCCGTACATGACGAGGATGTCGTCGGACACCTGGGCCACCACGCCCAGGTCGTGGGTGATGATGATGAGCGCGGAGTTGAACTCGCGCTGCAGGTCGACCATGAGGTCGAGGATCTGGGCCTGCACGGTCACGTCGAGCGCGGTGGTCGGCTCGTCTGCGATGAGCAGCTCGGGGTCGCACGACAGCGCCATCGCGATCATGGCGCGCTGCCGCATGCCGCCGGAGAACTCGTGCGGGTAGCTGTCGACGCGCCTGGCCGGCTCGGGGATGCCGACGCGGCCGAGCATGTCGATGGCGTGCTTGCGGGCCACCTGCTTGGTGACCTTGTGGTGGATGCGGTAGGCCTCGATGATCTGGTGGCCGACCGTGTAGAAGGGGTGCATCGACGACAGCGGATCCTGGAAGATCATCGCCATCTTCTTGCCGCGCAGCCCGCGCACGTGCTCGGCGGAGGCGCCGATGAGCTCCTCGCCGTCGAGCCAGATCTCGCCGGAGAGCCTGGCACGGCCGCCCTTGTGCAGGCCGAGCACGCCGAGGCTGGTCACGCTCTTGCCGGAGCCGGACTCGCCCACGATGCCGAGCGTCTTGCCGCGCTCGACGCCGAACGACAGCCCGTCGACGGACTTGACCAGACCGTCGTCGGTCGGGAAGTGGATCTTCAGATCCTTGACGTCAAGGAAGCTCATGACAACCTCACCCTCGGGTCGACCACGGCGTAGAGCATGTCGACGACCAGGCTCGCGATCACAACGAACAGCGCGGCCATGAGGACGACGCCCATGACCTGCGGCAGGTCCTGGTTCCTGATGGCCAGGATGGCGTACTGGCCGAGCCCGGGCAGAGTATAGGTGGTCTCGGTGAGCACGGCGCCGCCGATGAGCAGGCCGAAGTCGATGCCGAAGAGGGTGAGGACCGGCGTCAGCGCGGCGCGCAGGCCGTGTTTGACGATGACCTCGCGCTCACGCAGGCCCTTGGCGCGGGCGGTGCGGATGTAGTCCTCCCCCATGGTCTCGAGCATCCCCGCCCGGGTGAGCCTGGCGTAGCCGGCCGCGAACAGGAACGCCAGCGTGATCCACGGCAGCAGCAGGTCGTAGGCCCACAGCGCCGGGTTCTGGGTGAAGGGGACATAGGCGCCGCCGGGCGCGGTCCAGCCCAGGCCGTAGCTGAAGATGACCAGGGTGATCATGCCGGTGAAGAAGATGGGCAGCGACACGCCGGCCAGCGCGGTGCCCATCGACAGGCGGTCGAAGAAGCTGCCGCGGCGCAGCGCGGACAGCACGCCCACGCCGATGCCGACCGCGACCCAGATGAGGGCGGCGCCGATGGCCAGGGAGATGGTCACCGGCAGGCGGTCGATCAGGTCCGGCCAGACGGGCTGGCCGGTGATGAAGGAATAGCCGAAGCACGGTGCGGGACACTGCTCGACCCCCGCGCCGTAGTCGTACTCGGCGCCGAAGACGAGGCTCTTGAGGAACCGGCCGTACTGCACGACCACCGGGTCGTAGAAGCCGAGCTTCTGGGCGACCAGGTGCACCGTCTCCGGTGTGGCCGCGCGGCCCACGTACCGCGAGGCGAGGGCCTCCGGCGTGGCCCCGGCCCACTGGGGCACGATGTAGAAGATGCCGAACGTGACCATGCTGATCACGATGAGCATCGCGATCGCGCCGATCAGCCGTCTGATGATGTATGTGAGCACCGCTACCGGCCGAGCGGCCCGGCCCGTCGCCGGGCCAGGCCGCTCCCGCCTTCACCTTCCTTCGTTAGATCCCCGAAGCTCGCCTGGTCACTGGACGCCGAGCATGACGTAGTCGTACGCCTGCTGGCCCTCGTTGTAGGCGATGTTCGTCACGCCCTGGCCGCGCAGGAGCAGGGCCTTGGCCCAGACCACGGGCAGGATGGAGGCGTCCTCCATGACCTTCTTGTCCACGTCGACCCAGAGCTTCTCGCGGGCCGTGGCGTCGAGTTCCGCCGAGGCCTGGTCGATCAGCTTGTCCACCTCAGGGTTCTTGACGCTGAGGTTGTAGTTGCCCGCCGCGCGAATGGTGCGGCCGTCGACGATGGCCTGCAGGAAGCCGTAGCCGTCGGGCCAGTCCGAGCCCCAGCCGTGGGCGGCCAGGCCGATGCCGTTCTTCTTGACGTACTCGACGTTGCCGGCGTAGTCGGAGAAGTAGCTGGAAGCCGGGAAGCCCTTGAGCGTGAGCTTGATGCCGACCTTGTCCAGCGCCTGCTGCATCGCCTCGGCCAGCGCCTTCTCGCGCGGCCGGTCGGAGCGGAAGGACATGGTCGTGGCGAAGCCGTTGGGCTGGCCGCAGGCCGCGAGGGCCTCCTTGGCCTTGGTCACGTCGCCCTTGTTCTCCGGCGTCTGGTACAGGTCGAACTTCTGCTGGCCCTTGATGGGCGGCGGCATGACGTTCGTGGCGATTTCGCCGCCGGCGACGGGGCCGCCGAAGGCGGTCTGGTTGGCGACGCGGTCCGCGGCCCACATGACGGCCTTGCGGCAGTCGAGGTTGTCCAGCGGCTTGGTGTCGGGGATGACCG
The DNA here is from genome assembly GCF_052245935.1 of Nonomuraea sp. 3N208. NCBI lineage: Bacteria > Bacillati > Actinomycetota > Actinomycetes > Streptosporangiales > Streptosporangiaceae > Nonomuraea > Nonomuraea sp. 3N208. The sequence continues at coordinate 117,441 of NZ_JBQQBR010000010.1, forward strand.
ACACGAACCACAGACGCTGCAGGACCGGGTTGTCCGTACGGGCCTTCATCGCCGGGTCGGGCAGGACCTTGCCCAGCGCGGCGGGCTGCAGGCCGGTGCCCGGGACGTCCAGGTGGATGTTGCCGGACATGAGCTGGTTGTCCAGGTCGTCGGCGTTGACGTTGAGCTGGACCTCGATGCGGTCGGGCAGCGCCGGACGGTTGGGGTCGGTCGCCGCGTCCCACTGGTCGTTGCGCACCAGCGCCAGGCTCTTGCCGGCCTGGACGCTCTCGAACTTGTAAGGACCGGAGGAGATCACGTGCTCGCGGTACTTCGCGCCGGTGTCCTTGGCCTTGGGCACCGGGGCCGTCATCGGCATCTGGACGATGTAGTCCATCGACGCGAACGGCTTGGTCAGGTGGAAGACGACCGTGGTGTCGTCCGTCGCCTCGACGGCCGACTTGTAGTCGACGTCGGGGGTCTTGTAGACGCCCTTGAAGTCCTTCGGCCAGGCCAGCAGCTCGTTGAGGTAGGAGGGGCCGTGCGTGAAGGTCTCCTTGTCGAACGACCTGCCCACCGCGTACGCCACGTCCTGGGCGGTGATCGGCGAGCCGTCCTCGTACTTCAGACCACTCTTGATCTTGTATGTCCAGGTCTTGCCGTCGGCGCTCGGCTGGCCGAGTCCCTCGGCCAGGTCGGGCACCACGGTGGCGCCCTCGGGCCCCGGTCCCGGCTTGTACATCGTCAGCGTCCGCCAGTAGAGGCGGCCGAAGTTGAAGGAGTAGCCGTAGTAAGTGTCGGCCGGGTCCAGGCTGTCCCAGTCGGAGGAGTGCGCGGCCTTGAGCGTGCCTCCCTTCTTGCTGGAAGCGTTGAACACCTGGGTCAGCGCCACGTTCGCCGCGGGTTGCGCGGCGCCGCCGGCGGTGGCCGACTGGGCCGGCTGCTGCTGGCCGCCACCTCCGCCACAGGCGGAGAGCACCAAGGCGAGCGCCGCTGTCGCGGCTGCCGCCAGTGCGGATTTCCTTCTCATTGACTAACCCCTTGTTGGTGAGATGGGGGATGGAGCGTTGGCGAAGGTCAATGCGCGCGCGGGTCGAAGGCGTCCCTCAGCCCGTCGCCGAACAGGTTGAACGCCAGAACCGTGACGAAGATCGCCAGGCCCGGGAAGAGCACGAAGTGCGGGAGTGTATAGAAACGCACCGCCTCCGAGAGCATGCCGCCCCACGTCGGGGTGGGCGGGTTGATGCCGACTCCCAGGAACGAGAGCGCGGCCTCGAACAGGATGTTGGTCGGAATGAGCAGGGTCGCGTAGACCAGGATCGGCGCCATCAGGTTGGGCAGGACCTCGCGGAACAGGATGTAGCCGTGGCGTGCCCCGAGGCTGCGCGCGGCGTCGACGAACTCCCGCTCCCGCAGCGACAGGGTCTGCCCGCGCACGATGCGGCCGATGCTGGGCCAGCTGAAGAACCCGATGATGAAGACGAGCATCGCCACACGCAGCCCGTTGCCCTCCAGACCGAACCCCTTGTCAGGGACGACACCGGCGAGCGCGATCGCGAAGACCAGCAGCGGGAAGGCGAGGAAGACGTCCATGATCCGGCCGATCACCTGGTCGACCCAGCCGCCGAAGTAGCCCGCCAGGACGCCCAGGACCGTGCCGATGAGCACGGACACGAGGGTGGCGAGGAAGCCGATCAGCAGCGAGATCCCCGCGCCGGCGACGATGCGGCTGAAGATGTCGCGGCCGTTGACCGGCTCGACACCGAGCAGGTATTCGCTGCTCACGCCGCCGAAGGTGCCCTTGGGCAGGAGCGTGTTCTGGTCGATCGCGTCCTGGTGGAACTCCAGCGGCGGGTGCCCGAGAGCGGCGATGATCGGCGAGGAGAAGATCGACACCAGGATCAGGAAGACGACGAAGATCCCGCCGGCGAGCGCGACCTTGTCCCGCCTCAACCGCATCCAGGCGATCCCGGTGAGCGACCGGCCCTGGATGGCCTTGCCCGCTCCCGCGAGCACCGACTCCGGATGCGCTTCTGCTGCGGAACCGGAAACGTCTAGCGGCGCGGTCATGCGAAATTGCCCCCTGCATCCAGACGACGCTGTCTATTAGAGATGACTTTAGACCGCGAGTCGCGACCTCAGGAGGCAGAATCTATGGCCTGAGCTGCTGTGACCAGTCCCTCGGGCTGCTATGTGGCTAATCTGTGATTGATGCGAAACTCATTCGTATCGATCTTGAACGGAATGTCTGGGGCACGTCCCGTTTCAGTCTCAGAACTGTGACACAAGCCGGATTCAGCCGATACCACGGCGTTTGAGAAGTTCCTCGATGTCCGAAAAGTCGTCGTCGCTCTTGGCCGGCTTCGGGGCGCTCACGGCGGGCTGAGGCTTGGATGCGGCGGCCGACTTGTTCGCTGAAGGCTTAACGGACTGTTGCGCTGGAGTGTCAGAAGCGGACTTCTTCCTGCCCGCGGCCAGCCTCCTGCCGCGCAGGACCCCGGACACGACGAACAGCACCACCGACAGCCCCGTGACCGCCACGCCGGCCCAGACCAGCGGGTTGAGCACCAGCCCGGTGACGAACCCCACCAGGGTCGTGCCGATGGTCCACAGCGCCTGCAACGCGCCGGTCAGGTAGGCCGCCATGGGCAACAGTGCCCATGCCGCCACCCGCATCCCCGAAGCCGCACCCCTGCGGCGGAACGCCAGGAAGCTGAACACCAGCCCGGCGACCGTCGCACCGGCACACAGTGGCAGCCAAAGCGAAGCAAGCTGGTTGAACATGTCCATTGTGCCGCCCCCTCAATGTGTGGCTCGTTACTCCATCCTGGCACGCGAACGCCCGGTCGCCTCCTCCGCGAGAACCACTTTTCCCTTAGGGGACGAGCCCTCAGAACGTCAGGAGTGCCCTGAGGTCGGCGACCGCGACCTGTTCGAGGGAGGAGACCACCAGCCGGCCGGGGGCCGGCTCGACGGGCAGGAGGCTCGGGACCGCCACGACGGCGCAGCCGGCGGCCGTGGCCGCGGCCACGCCGTTCGGCGAGTCCTCCAGGACGACGCAGCGGACCGGCTCCACGCCGAGCAGGCTCGCGGCCGTCAGGTACGGCTCCGGGTCCGGCTTGGTGTGGGAGACGTCGTCGGCGGTGACCACGACGTCGAAGCGGTCCCTGCCGACGCTCTTGAGCACCGCGTCGGCGATCTCCTTCAGCGAGGACGTGACGAGTCCCACGGGGACTCCCCCGGCCCGTACGGCGTCGAGCAGTTCAGAGGCGCCCGGCATCACCCGTACCCCCGCCGACAGGCGCGCCACCATGCCGTCGACCATCCACTGCCGCACGGTGTCGCCGTGAACCCCGGAGCCGGACACGGCGAGCATGTAGCCGACCGTCCGCTCCATGGACCCACCGACCAGGTGCGCCTGGTGCTCGGGCGTCCACCGCCCGCCGAGCCGGCCCATCACCTCGGTCTCGATCTCCAGCCAGACCCGCTCGCTGTCGACCAGCAGCCCGTCCATGTCGAAGAAGACGGCTTCCATGCTTCCCCCGATTCGGTGAGTAGGTGCACGCCATTGTCACCGTCCGGTGGTGAACGCGTCCGGCCGGGTGGCGGAAGGATGAACGCCGCCCTGGTGAACGCCTCCGGCAGGACGAGCGGGAGAGCAGGCTCCGGCCTGGGGCGGCACAGGGCGAGCGCCGCCCACCGGCCCGCGTGTCCGTCGCCCCGGCGGCGGCGCAGGCCGCCGGCGGGGCCGGGACGGGTCAGACGTTGAAGTATTTGGCCTCGGGATGGTGCGCGACCAGCGCGGAGGTGGCCTGCTCGGGGTGGAGCTGGAACTCCTCCGACAGCGTGACGCCGATGCGCTCGGGGTCGAGCAGCTGGAACAGCTGCACCTGATCCTCGAGGTTGGGGCACGCCGGGTAGCCGAAGGAGTAGCGGCACCCCTGGATGTTGACCTTGAGCATGTCGTCCAGCGACTCCTCGCCCCCGATGCCCCACTCCGCGCGGACCCGGGCGTGCCAGTATTCGGCCAGGGCCTCGGTGAGCTGCACCGACAGGCCGTGCAGCTCCAGGTAGTCGCGGTAGGCGTCCTTGGCGAACAGCTCGGACGTGGCCTCGGCGATCTTCGAGCCCATGGTGACGACCTGCAGGCCGACCACATCGACCTCACCGGAGTCCTTGGGCCGGAAGAAGTCCGACAGGCACAGGTGGCGGTCACGGCGCTGGCGGGGGAAGGTGAAGCGGGTGCGCTCGCCGCCGTACTCGTCGAGGACGATCAGCGAGTCGCCGTCGCTGACGCACGGGAAGTGCCCGTAGACGACGGCCGCCTCCAGCAGGCCCTCGGTCTGGATGCGCTCCAGCCACATGCGCAGCCGCGGCCGGCCCTCGGTCTCGACCAGCTCGTCGTAGCCGGGCCCGTCGCCTCCCCTGGTGGGCTTGAGTCCCCACTGGCCGAGGAACAGCGCCCGCTCGTCGAGGAAGGCGGAGTAGTCGGCCAGCGAGATGCCCTTGACGATGCGGTCGCCGTAGAAGGGCGGCGCCGGCACGGGGTTGTCGGCCGCCACGTCGGAGCGGGCGGGCAGCTCCTCGACCGGGGTGCGGGTGAGCACGGCGCCGGTCTTGACGCGCCGTTCGCGCAGCGGCGGCAGCGTCGCGCCGGCCACGCCGCGCTTGACGGCCATGAACGCGTCCATGAGCCGCAGCCCCTCGAACGCGTCGCGGGCGTAGCGCACCTCGCCCTCGAACAGCCCGGCGAGGTCCTGCTCGACGTAGGCGCGGGTCAGGGCGGCGCCGCCGAGCAGCACGGGGTATTTCTGCGAAAGGCCCCTGGAGTTCATCTCCTCCAGGTTCTCCTTCATGATGACCGTCGACTTCACCAGCAGGCCCGACATGCCGATGACGTCGGCCTTCTGCTCGTCGGCGGCCTCCAGGATGGCCGACACCGGCTGCTTGATGCCGAGGTTGACCACCTGGTAGCCGTTGTTGGACAGGATGATGTCGACGAGGTTCTTGCCGATGTCGTGCACGTCGCCCTTGACGGTGGCCAGCACGATGCGGCCCTTCGTCTCGCCCTCGACGCGGTCCATGTAGGGCTCGAGGTAGGCGACCGCGGCCTTCATGACCTCGGCCGACTGCAGCACGAACGGCAGCTGCATCTGCCCGGACCCGAACAGCTCGCCCACCGTCTTCATGCCGTCGAGCAGCACGTCGTTGATGATCTCCAGGGCGGGCCGCTGCTCGAGCGCGGTGTCGAGGTCGGCCTCCAGGCCCTTGCGCTCGCCGTCGATGATGCGCCGCTTGAGCCGCTCGTACAGCGGCAGAGCGGCCAGCTCCTCGGCCTTGCCCGCGCGCATGGCGGCGGCGTCGACGCCCTCGAACAGGTCCATGAACCGCTGCAGCGGGTCGTAGCCGTCGCGGCGGCGGTCGTAGACCATGTCGAGCGCGACCTGGCGCTGCTCGTCGGGGATGCGCGCCATCGGCAGGATCTTGGAGGCGTGCACGATGGCCGAGTCGAGCCCGGCGTTGACGCACTCGTTGAGGAACACCGAGTTGAGCACCATGCGGGCGGCCGGGTTGAGCCCGAAACTGATGTTGGACAGACCCAGCGTGGTCTGGACGCCCGGGTAGCGGCGCTTGAGCTCGCGGATGGCCTCGATGGTCTCCAGGCCGTCGCGCCTGGTCTCCTCCTGGCCGGTGGCGATGGGGAAGGTGAGGCAGTCGACGATGATGTCCTCGACCCGCATGCCCCAGTTGCCGGTCAGGTCCTCGATGAGGCGGGTGGCGACGCCTACCTTCCACTCGGCGGTTCGGGCCTGGCCCTGCTCGTCAATGGTCAGCGCGACCACGGCCGAGCCGTGCTCGCGTACCAGACGCATGATCTTCTGGAAGCGGGAGTCGGGGCCGTCGCCGTCCTCGTAGTTGACGGAGTTGACGGCGGCGCGGCCGCCGAGCATCTCCAGCCCGGCCTGCAGCACCGCCGGCTCGGTCGAGTCGAGCATGATCGGCAGGGTGGAGGCGGTGGCGAAGCGGAACGCCAGCTCCTTCATGTCGGCCACGCCGTCACGGCCGACGTAGTCGACGCACAGGTCGAGCAGGTGGGCGCCGTCGCGGGCCTGGTCGCGGGCCATCTCCACGCAGTCGTCCCAGCGGCCCGCCAGCATGGCCTCGCGGAAGGCCTTGGAGCCGTTGGTGTTGCAGCGCTCGCCGATGGCCAGGTAGGAGGTGTCCTGGCGGAACGGCACGGTCTGGTAGAGCGAGGACGCGCCCGGCTCGGGGTGCGGCCGGCGCGGCGCCACCTCCTTGCCGCGGACCCGCTCGACGACCTGGCGCAGGTGCTCGGGGGTGGTGCCGCAGCAGCCGCCGACCAGGGACAGTCCGTAGTCGCGAGTGAACGTGCCGTGCGCGTCGGCCAGCTCCTGCGCCGACAGCGGGTAGTAGGCGCCGTCTGCGGTCAGCACCGGCAGACCCGCGTTGGGCATGCAGCTGAGCTTGAGGCGGGAGTGGCGGGCGAGGTAACGCAGATGCTCGCTCATCTCCGCGGGACCGGTGGCGCAGTTGAGTCCGATGATGTCGACGCCGAGCGGCTCGATCGCGGTCAGCGCGGCGCCGATCTCGGAGCCGAGCAGCATCGCGCCGTTGGTCTCGATCGTCACCTGGGCGATGATCGGGATGTCCCGGCCGGAGGCCTCGGCGGCCCGCTTGGCGCCGATGACGGCGGCCTTGACCTGGAGCAGGTCCTGGCAGGTCTCGATGATCAGCGCGTCGGCGCCGCCGGCGATCAGGCCGGCCGCGTTGTCCCGGTAGGCGTCGCGCAGGCTGGAATACGGCATGTGGCCCAGCGTGGGCAGCTTGGTGCCCGGGCCCATCGAGCCGAGCACGAAACGCGGGTGGTCCGGCGTGGCCCAGTGGTCGGCGGCCTCGCGGGCGATCCTGGCGCCCGCCTCGGAGTATTCGAAGACCCGCTCGGAGATGTCGTATTCGCCGAGTGCGGCGAGGTTGGCGCCGAACGTGTTGGTCTCGACGCAGTCGACGCCGACGGCGAAGTAAGCGTCGTGGACGCCGCGCACGATGTCGGGGCGGGTGACGTTGAGCACCTCGTTGCAGCCCTCGTGACCGTGGAAGTCATCGAGGGTCGGGTCCTGGGCCTGGAGCATCGTGCCCATGGCGCCGTCGGCGACGATCACGCGCTGGGACAACACTTCTCGGAAGGACGGGGAAATGCTCATGGCGTAGAGCTTATCGGCTGCACTCCGGAGGCTGTTCGTAACAGGGCCGGTAGATCGTTCTCATGCTGTCCCTGCTGGCACAACAGTGACTCGGGTGAGACCACGACATCCGGCGGTGGGTGGGCGCAGGACCAGGTGATCCGGAGTGGCAGGAGAGGTGAGTGGCGGAAGACTTGTGTGGCCGGTGGCCGGTGGCGGGCGGCGGGCGGCGGGCGGCGGTAGGCGGCGGCGCGTGGACGGCGGTAGGCGGCGGCGGGTCGGCGGCGGCGGATGGGCGGTGGGTGGCGGCGGGTGGTGGTGGGTGGCTGCGATGGGTGGTGGGTGGGGCGTTAGGCTGCCGATTGGTCATTGAACGCAGCGTCCAATAGGGGTCTCCATGACCTATCGCACCGTACTCGTCGGCACCGACGGCTCGGCCTCGTCGTTTCGCGCCGTGTCCGCGGCGGCGTCCCTGGCCGCGGCGACCGGCGCCAGTCTTGTCCTGGCCTGCGCTTATCTGCCCATGCGGGAGAGCGAGCGCACGGCGGCCGCCGACCGGCTCGGCGAGCTGGCGTACAAGGTGAGCGGCTCCACCCCGGCCGACGACGCGCTGCGGGCGGCGCGCGAGCACGCCGTCGCGGCGGGCGCCCCCGACGTGGTCCTCGCCGCCGAGAAGGGCGAGGCCGTGGACGTGCTGGTCTCGCTGGCCGCCAGGCACCGCGCCGACCTGATCGTGGTGGGCAATCGCGGCCTCAACAGCCTGGCCGGCCGATTGCTCGGGTCCGTGCCCTCGGGCGTGTCCCACCGCGCCTCCTGCGATGTGCTGATCGTGCACACCACCGACGGCAAGCGCTGACCGGCCGGCCGGACACGGGTCCCCGCCGAACGCGAAGCGAGTATCCACCGAGCACGGGGCTGCCACCGAGCACTCGTGGCAGCGCCGAGCGCGGGGCTGCGCCGAGCGCGGGGCTGCGCCGAGCGCGAACACGTTCGCGCTCGTGAAGGGTGCCGGCGCGCCGGAAGGCAGCGGTCGCGGACCTGGCCGGCGGAGACGGCCCGGTAACGCGGTATGGGACGGCCCGGCGTTCGAAGAGAGATCAGTGACGCCGACGCCTCCTTACCGCATAGGCTTAGCGGGACAATGGAGAGAGGAGGCGACACGTGATAGAGCTCGAAGGGCTCCCCGAGCTCGTCGACCCGGTGCTTATTGCCGCATTCGAGGGGTGGAACGATGCGGGCGAGGCCTCCAGCGGTGTGATCGCCCATCTCGAGACCGCTTGGAAGGCCGAGCCGCTCATCGCGCTCGACCCGGATGACTATTACGACTTCCAGGTGACGCGGCCCATTGTCGAGATGAACGACGGGCTGACCCAGTCGATCGTGTGGCCGACGACCCGGCTGCTGCGCGCCAGGCCGGAGGGCGTGGAGCGCGACATCGTGCTGCTGCGCGGCATCGAGCCCAACATGCGCTGGCGCTCGTTCTGCGCCGACATCATCGAGATCTGCCGCGAGCTCGGCGTGGAGCTGGCCGTCATGCTGGGCGCGCTGCTCAACGACTCGCCGCACACCCGCCCCGTGCCCATCCTGGGCGGCGCGACGGACGCGACGCTGGCCCGTTCCACCAACCTGGAGCTGAGCCGCTACGAGGGCCCCACGGGCATCGTCGGGGTGCTGCAGCACGCGTTCGGCCAGGCGGGTCTGGACGCGATCTCGCTGTGGGCGTCGGTGCCGCACTACGTGGCCCAGCCGCCCAACCCGAAGGCGACGCTGGCGTTGCTGCGCCGGCTGGAGGACGTGCTGGAGGTCCCGATGCCGCTCGGCGATCTCGAGGAAGAGGCCCTCGCGTGGGAGCGCGGTGTCGACGAGCTGGCCTCTCAGGACACCGAGGTGGCCGAATACGTCAAGGAGTTGGAGGAGCGCAAGGACGCCGCCGAGCTGCCCGAGGCCAGCGGGGACGCGATCGCGGCGGAGTTCGAGCGCTACCTGCGCCGACGGGACCGCGACACCGACAGCTGAGGTCAGCGCGATAACGAGAGCCTCACCAGCCGCGACACTGACAGCTAACCCTCAGGGATTAAAACCGACAATTTTTCACGCTTTCGGGTAATAATCGGTGACCACAAGATTGCAGTGAAGTTGGGATCCCAGATTTAAGCCAGCTACCCGATAAATCGCGAAACTTCGGCTTCGCGCCGTGATGCCTACCCACTGACCGCGCACGTTAGGCACGCCATGGCGACTTCCCATTTAGATCCGCATCAAAGAAGTCAGGACACCCGGCGGCGCATCCTGGAGATGGCTGTCTCCCTCAGGGAGGACCGGCCCGGCGGCTCCGTGGATCACTTCCTTGCCCTGCTACAGGACCGGCTTCCGCTCTGGCTGAGCATTCTCCACGATCTCACCCATCGCATCGGAAAAGGGTGCGTATCGGACAACCTCCTTCCTGTTGCCCAGGCGGGCATTGAGTACTACATCGACGTACAGAGCGCCGCGCTGCCCGCCTTCACCTCGCCGAACGTGACCGTCCGATTCCGCCAGGCCGTCCGTGACACCGAGCTCGGGCCCCATACGGAAACCGCGCCGCTGGCCGCCTACCTGGCGGGCGAGCAGCGGCTGGGCCGGGTGCGGTCCGACGTCGACCCGGAGGCCAGCGCCCGGCTGCTGATCGCGGGCTGCTTCCACCGGGCCTACATCGAGATGTTCGTCGGCGCCGACGCGGAGCCGACGCGCGAGGCGAGCGCCGTCGGGATCGTGCGCGAGCTGCGCCTGGAGCCCGTCACGTCCGCAGTCGCCTGACGGCACGGCCTCGCGGAAGCGGTCCACCCGCGGTCGCCTGACGGCCTCGGCGAAGCGGTCCGTCCGCGGTCGCCTGACGGCCCAAGCGGCCTGAGCGCCTGAGCGCCAGAGCGGGACGCCCCCGGTCGCCGGGCTCTCAGCGCTGCGATGCCCGGGCGGGCTGCGGCATGGTGCGGCGGCCGCGCAGCGCCTCGTCGTAGCGGTGCCAGATCAGCGCCGCCACGTCCGGGTCGGCGCCCAGCGGCTCGCTCACCAGCCCCGCGCCGGCCGCGGCCAGGCGGTCGTGGAAGAAGCCGGGCGCCAGCACGTACGAGGCGATCGCCACGCGGGCGGCCGGGGTCGAGCCGAGCCGCTCCATGGCCTCCTCCAGCGACGGGGAGCCGGCCGAGGCGAAGGCCGCCGTGACCGGACGGGCCAGGCGTACCGCGAGCTGGTGCGCGGCGGCCCGCACGTCGGCGAGCGCGGCCGGGTCGGAGGAGCCGGCCGCGCCGAGCACGACCGCGTCCGTGGAGCGCAGCCCTGCCCGGGCGAGCTTGCGGGCCAGCACCGACGTCAGCAACCGGTGCGGGCCGAGCCAGCCGGCCACCACCGCGTCGGGACGGTGCTCGGCGATGACGTCGGGCAGGTCGATGTGGACGTGGTAGCCGCCCGCCAGCAGCAGCGGAACCACCACCACCGGGCCGCGGACGGCGTCGAGGACGTCGGCCAGGAGGGGCGAGCTGATCTCGAGGTAGCTGAGCTCGACCCGGCGCCCTGGACGGGCCCTGGCGACGGTCCGCGTCAGGGCTGACAGGGTCTCCTCCCCCGCGACGCTGCGCGTCCCGTGCGCGGCCAGGATCAGTGCGGGCATCACATCCCCGCCTCGTACTGGCACGCGAGCCGGTAGCCGCGCTTGACCACCGTCTCCACGATCCCGCTCGGGCCGAGCGCGCGGCGCAGCCGCGTGATGGCCATCTCCACGGCGTGCTCGGCCGAGTCGCGCGCGATGCTGCCCGGCAGCACGGTACGCAGGTCGGCGCGGGAGACCACATGCCCAGGCTTGTCGGCCAGCCGCTTGAGCACCGCCATCGGGGCGGGCGGCAGCGGCCGCAGCTCGCCGTCCACGACCACGGCGTGGCCGCGGATCTCCAGGTTGTGGTCGCCGGCCACCAGCCTGGTGACGCCGTGCTCGGGCAGATGCCTGGCCAGCGCGCGGGCCAGCGCGCCGAGCCGCGAGCGGTCCGGCTGCAGGGTCGGCACGCCGCGCGCGGTCAGCGGTCCCGCGGTGACGGGCCCCACGCAGGCGGCCACGACCGGCCCGCTGAACGCCGCGAGCAGCGTGTCCTCCAGCCCTTCCGCGCGGGCCATGCCGAGCATGGCGTGCACGGCGGGCGCACTGGTGAAGGCCACCGCGTCCACCGAGCCGGAGATCGTCTGGCTGATCAGGCGGCGCAGCGGCGAGACGTCGCGGTACGGCAGCCACCGGTAGACCGGGATCTCTATCACCTCGGCGCCGGCCTGGCGCAGCGCGGCCACGAAGTCGTCGAGCGGCTCGCCGTGCTGCTGCACCGCGATGCGCCGGCCGCGCAGGTCCTGGGCGAGCAGGTACTGCTTGACCTCCTCGCAGGACTCGGTGGCCGGGGTCCAGTAGTCGTTGAGCCCGGCGGCCCGCACCGCTCCCCTGGCCTTGGGCCCGCGGGTGAGCAGGCGGGCGGTGGCCAGGTGCTCGCCCAGGTCGGACGACAACCCCCAGCCTTCGGCGGCGGCCATCCAGCCGCGGAAACCCACGCCCGTGGTGACCACCACGTCGTCGAGCGTCGACTCGAGGGCGAGTCTGGTGGCGGCGAGCAGGTCGGTGTCCTCCGCCAGGGGGACCAGGCGGATCGCGGGGGCGCTGACCACCCGCGCGCCGCGCCGCTCCAGCAGAGCGCCGAACTCCTCGCGCCGCCGGGTCGCGGTCACGCCGACCGTGAAGCCCGACAGCGCGTCAGGCGCTGTTTCTGGGGCGGCGCCGCCTTCGAGGGGAAGCGCACTCATACCGATACCTCCAGATATGCGAGGATGCCTGGCCGGGCCCCGAGCACCCGGCCAGGCATCACAGGCGCGTGTGACGCAAGTGAGATCACCCTCCGATACTGCTTTCGGGTGGTTTCGCCCACGGGTCTCTCTTGTTACCGCTGTGCTACAAGGCCGCGCTTTCGCGATTGGCGGAGGCGATCGCGGGAAACGTTCACCCTGACGGCGCGGCTTATCGGGGAGTGGCGGGGTGACGGTCCGGCCTATTCGTACGTTCGACGATCCTGTGCTCCGCTCGGTCGCGGAGCCGATCCACGACTTCGATCGGGAGCTGCGGCGGCTGGTGAAGTCGCTGACCGCCACGATGCGGTCGGGAGCCGGCCGCGCGGGGCTGTCCGCCCCGCAGATCGGGGAGCCGGTGCGGGTGGTGGTCTACGCCTACGACGGCAGATCAGGCCATCTGGTCAATCCGCGGCTGGAGCTGTCGGAGCGGCGCATCGTCGCCGATGAGGCGTGCCTGTCGGCACCCGGTGTGTGGTGGCCACTGGAACGTTCCTACATGGTCACCGCTCGGGGCCGCGACATGTTCGGCAAGCCCGTGACGGTGCGGGCGCTCGGCGTGCTGGCGAGGGTGCTGCAGCACGAGGCCGACCACCTGGACGGCGTGTTGTTCAGCGACCATCTCGAAGCGGCTGAGCGGGAACGCTTTCTCGCGGCGGCCCTGCCAGGCTGAGCTCACGGCGCTGCTCAGGATCGGTGCCGCCCCAGACGCCGTACGCCTGCCGGGTGTTCAGCGCGTACTCCAGGCACGGCTCACGCACGGGGCAGCCGTGGCACACGGTCTTGGCCCGCTCGACCTGTGACTGGCTCGGCCCCTCCAGAGAGATCGGGAAGAACAATTCCGGGTCCAGGTCGAGGCAGGCGGCTCTGCGTGTCCAGTCGAGCATCATCATCATGACGTTCGCGCCTACCCATGCCGTCCGGGGTCATACCTCTGCGAGCAGCCGGTCCCAGTCGGACAGGAACCGGCCGAGCCCGTAGCGGGCCAGGGCCGCGGCACGCGCCGCCTTGCCGGCCTGGGCGGCGCTCTCGGGGTCGGCGGCGAACGCGTGCAGGGCCTCGGCCAGCACGGGGACCTTCGTGGACAGGACCCCGGCCTCCGGCGGCACCGCTTCGACGGCCTCGGTGGCGGCCAGCGCGACGATGGGCATGCCCAGCGTCATGGCCTCGATGAGGGCCAGCCCCAGGGAGGTCCACCGGTAGGGGTGCAGGTAGACCCGCCGCCTGGCCAGCTCGGCGTGCATGACGTGCTGCGGCAGGTCCTCGTACGCCCGGTACGGCAGCCCGTTCACCTTCATGCCGAACACGTCGAGCGGAACCCGCTCGGCGAAGCGGGGCAGCAGGTCGGTGCCGGCGACCCGGGTGCGCCGCACCGGCTCGTTGACCACGACGCCGGCCCGGGGCAGCTCGCCCGTGTAGAGGTGGCCGGGGTCGGGGACGCCGTGCTCGATGACGCGCGTGGGCGCCTTGCCGTTGTCCCAGTAGAGATCGTTGAAGTGGGTGACGTGGACCAGCGTGATGTCGGCCTGGCCGGCCAGTGGATGCCGGGTGGAGGGCACGTCGCCCTTGGGCGTGTTGTGCTCGACGTAGATCCCCGGCACGTCGCGGCCGAGCCATTCGCGGGCCAGGTCGATCTCGTGTGGCCGCTGGTAGACGGCCACGTCGACGGGCTCGTCACGGAGCCGGTCCCACGGGACCTCGCGGGCGCTGTCCGGCCAGTCGTAGGTGGCCGCCCGCCCCCGCCCGTCGGGACCCCGGCCGGGAACGAGCGGCAGCACGTAGGTGTGCCTGCCGCGGATGAAGGCGCTCGTCCACGAGCCGTGCACGTGCCAGATGAGGACCCTCACCAGCGGCTCCAGCCCATGGTGCGGGCCCACGGCGCGGCGACGCGAGCTCCGGCGGGCACGGGGTCTTCGGCGTCGCTGAGGACACGATCCACGACGTCGGTCAGGTCCTCGGCGACCTCGGAGGCCTGCTCGATCTCCTCCGGGAGCGTCAGCTCGGTCGGGACGAGGATGCCCCTGGCGCCGGCGGCCCTGGCGGCCTCCATGTCCCTGCCGATGTCGCCGACGACCACGCAGTCGCGCGGGCTGACGTCGAGCACGGCGGCTGCCCTGATCACGAGCCCGGGCGCGGGTTTGCGGCAGGTGCAGCCGTCGGCGTCGTCGTGGACGCAGATCGCCCACGCGTCGAACGGGCCGAGCAGTTCCTCCACCCTCGCGTTCACCTGGTCCATCTCGTCCGGGGAGACCAGGCCCTTGGCCACGCCCGACTGGTTGGTGACCACGGCCACCGGCACGTCGGCGCGGCGCAACCGGCCCAGCGCCTCCATCGCGCCCGGCATCGGCTCGACCCGGCTCGGGTCGCCGTTGTAGGGCACATCCCTGATCAAGGTCCCGTCCCGGTCGAAGAGCACGGCGCCGGGACGTCGCTTTTCGAACACCTTTCACCTCCGTCGCGTGCCCGCCAGCTACCCGGGGACTAAACCGGCAAACAACTACGTACGGTGACCAAGCGCAGGCCGCCACGCCCGTTTCCGCATCTCGCGGGCCTGCGGCAGGTTTGAGGACCGCTTCTCTCGGTAGCCGTTCACGACATCCTGCGGGGGAGGAAATATGCGATTTCTCGGCATTAACGCGATCTTTCACGACCCGGCGGCGGCGCTGGTGGTCGACGGGAGGATCGTGGCCGCGGCTGAGGAGGAGCGCTTCAGTCGCCGCAAGCACGGCAAGCGGCCGCTGGCGTTCTCGACGTGGGAATTGCCCGAGCAGGCCGCCGCCTGGTGCCTGCGGGAGGCGGGCCTGGCCCCGGAGGACATCGACGCGGTGGCGTATTCGTACGACCCGGCGCTGGTGACGCAGCGCCCGGACGGCGATTGGGAGGACCTGCGCACGACGTACGCGGTCCGCGCCCCGCTGTTCCTGGCCACCGCATTGCCGGGACTGGACCCCGGCCGGGTCTGCTACGTGCCCCACCACGTCGCGCACGCCGCCTCGGCGGGGCTGGCCTCCCAGTGGTCGACGGAGGGGCGCGACTGCGCGGTGCTGGTGTGCGACGGCCGTGGCGAGAACGTCTCCCACCTGGCCGGCCGCTACCGCGACGGCGAGCTTGACGTGCTGGCCACCCAAGAACTGCCGCACTCGCTCGGCCTCATGTACGAGGACGTCACCCAGCACCTCGGCTTCCTGCGCTCCAGCGACGAGTACAAGGTGATGGCGATGGCCTCCTACGGCGAGCCCCGCCACCTGGAGGCGTTGCGCGAGGCGATCTACACGACCGGCGACGGCGGCTTCCGCGTCGAGCCCGTGGACTGGAACGTCTACGCCAAGGCCCTGCCCAAGGGCGGCGCTTGGACCTCCGACCACGCCGACCTGGCCGCCAGCGTGCAGGCCAGGCTGGAGGAGGTGCTCATGGAACTGGTGCGCTGGCTGCACGAGCGCACCGGCGAGCGACGGCTCGCGCTGGCCGGCGGCGTCGCGCTGAACTGCGTGGCCAACACCCGGCTGCTGGACGAGGGGCCGTTCGACGAGGTGTGGGTGCAGCCCGCCGCCGGCGACTCGGGAACCGCGCTGGGCGGCGCGCTGCACCTGGCGCAGGCGCACGGCGAGCCGACCGTCCCCATGCCGACGGCGGCGCTGGGGCGCGGCTTCACCGACGAGGAACTGGGAGCGTGGCTGGACGTGGCGCGCGTGCCGCACACCCGGCCCGCCGACCTGGCCGCGGTGGTGGCCGCCGAGCTGGCCGCCGACAAGATCGTGGCGTGGTTCCAGGGGCGGGCCGAGTACGGGCCGCGGGCACTCGGGCACCGGTCGCTGCTGGCTCATCCCGGGAACGCGCGGAACACCGAGCGGCTCAACGACGTCAAGGGGCGCGAGCAGTTCCGGCCGATCGCGCCGATGGTGCTGGAGTCGCGGGCGGCCGAGATCTTCGGGCGGGGGCCCGTGCCGTCGCCGTACATGCTGTTCGTGCACGACGTGCACCCGGACTGGGCGGCGCGCATCCCGGCGGTGGTGCACGTGGACGGAACCGCCCGCATCCAGACGGTCTCCCCCGCCGGCGAGCCGCTGATGGCGCAGGTGCTGGCGGAGTTCGAGTCCCGCACGGGGCTGCCGGTGATCGTCAACACGAGCCTGAACACCGCGGGGCGGCCCATGGTGGACGACCCGCGGGACGCGCTCGAATGCTTCGGGTCGGCGCCGGTGGACGTGCTCGTCCTCGGGCCGTACGTGGTGCGGCGCGGGGAGGTGTTCGCCTCGTGATCACGGTCGTGATCCCCACCATCGGGCGGCCGACGCTCGGCGACACGGTGGCCGCCGTGGGCCCCGGTGTGCAGGTCATCGTGGTGGACGATCGTCGTGTTACGAAGCGCGTTCGAGAGGGTACTCTCCGTCGTGGCGGTGGCAGTCGCACGAAGGAGCGTAGTGTGATGCTGCCCGCCGGAGCTCGCATTTCTGATGAGCACGTACGGATCGTCCGGAGCGGCGGCCGGGGTCCCGCCGCGGCGCGTAACGCCGGGTGGCGGGCCGCGGACACACCCTGGGTGGTGTTCCTCGACGACGACGTGATTCCCGAGCCCGGGTGGGCCGAGGCGGTCTGGAAGGACCTGGTGGACCTGCCCGAGGACGTGGCGGGCAGCCAGGGGCGCATCGTGGTGCCGCTGCCGTCGGACCGCCGGCCGACCGACGCCGAGCGCAACACCGCGGGGCTGGCGGACGCGCTGTGGGCGACGGCCGACATGGCCTACCGGCGGTCGGTGCTGGAGGCGGTCGGCGGGTTCGACGAACGTTTTCCGCGGGCCTACCGGGAGGACGCCGACCTCGCGCTGCGGGTCGTGCGGGCGGGCCACCGGCTCGTGCGCGGCGACCGGGTGACGGCGCATCCCGTGCGGCAGGACGGGTTCTGGGCCAGCGTGCGCTTCCAGCGGGGCAACGCCGACGACGCGCTGATGCGGCGCGTGCACGGGCCGGGATGGCGTGCGGCCATCGGCGGTGGGCGGGGGCGGCTGCGCACACACGCGGTGACCACGGCGGCCGGACTGGCGGCGCTCGGCCTGGCGGCACTCGGCGGGCGGCGCGCGGGGCGAGGGCTGGGCGTCGTGGCCGGGGCCGCCGGGTTCGTGTGGGCCGGGTTGACGGCGGCGTTCGCGTGGCAGCGGATCGAGCCCGGGCCGCGTACCCCCGAAGAGGTGTGGCGGATGGTCGTCACCAGCGTGGTGATCCCGCCGGTCGCATGCGCGCACCGGCTGCGGGGGGAATGGAGGGTGCGGCGATGAGCGCTCGCATGCCGGGAGCGGTGCTGTACGGTGCGGGCCCGTGCATGACGGCGGGCACCGCGAGATGCGGCTCCCCCGCGAGGGCCACGCCCACGAGGGCGACCGCCGAGCAGGCCGAACGGGCCGCCGCCAAGAGCGCCGGCCGCCGGGGGCGCGTGCTGGTGGCGCGGCTCGACGACGCCGGGGACGTGCTGTTGACCGGTCCGGCAGTCCGGGCCGTGCGCACACTGGCCGAGGAGGTCGTCTTCCTGGCCGGCCCGAACGGCAGGGCGGCCGCCGAGCTGCTGCCCGGCGTGGACCGCGTGGTGGAGTGGCGGGCCCCGTGGATCGACCACACTCCCCCGCCCGTCAGCAAGGCGCAGGTTGCCGACCTGGTCGGGCGGCTGCACGGCATCAACGAGGCGGTGGTCCTCACCTCGTTCCACCAGTCGGCGCTCCCGCTGGCGCTGCTGCTCAGGCTCGCCGGCGTGCGCAGGATCACCGCGATCAGCAACGATTACCCGGGCTCTCTGCTCGACGTCCGCCACGTCGTGGACGAGAGCGTCGACGTGCCCGAGGCCGAGCGGATGCTGGCCGTGGCGCGGGCGGCGGGGTTCGAGCTGCCGCCGGGCGATGACGGCAAACTCGCAGTTCAACGACCACTGCCGGATATAGACAAATTTACGGGGCATTTGCTCAGCGTCGGCGCCGACGCCGGCAAAGGTGCCGCCAGAGGTGCCGGCAAAGGCACGTATGTCGTGGTGCATCCAGGGACGTCGGCGCCCGCGAGGACATGGCCGGCCGAAAGGCATCGGCTGGCCGTGCACGAGCTGGCGGAGGACGGGCAGCGAGTCGTCGTGACCGGCACGGAACGGGACCTCACCGCCTACGTGGCCGGCGACGACGCGGCCGACCTCGGCGGCGCGACCACTTTTGCCGAACTGGCCGCCGTGCTGGAACGCGCCAGCGTGCTCGTGGCCGGCAACACCGGCCCCGCGCACCTGGCCGCGGCGGTCGGCACGCCGGTCGTGAGCCTGTTCGCCCCCGTCGTCCCGGCGGCGCGGTGGGCCCCGTACGGGGTCCCCGCCGTGCTGCTCGGCGATCAGCAGGCGCCCTGCAAGGGCAGCAGGGCGCGTATCTGCCCTATCCCCGGACACCCGTGCCTGTCCCAGGTGACAAGTGAGCAGGTGGTCAAGGCAGTGAGGGAGCTAACTCAGTGAAGGTCGATCTCATCTCCGAGCACGCGGATCCGCTGGCCGCTGTCGGCGGCGTCGACGCGGGCGGCCAGAACGTGCACGTCGCCGCGCTGGCCGTCGCGCTGGCCGAGCGCGGGCACACCATCGCGGTCCACACCCGGCGCACGTCGACGTCGCAGCCGGCGTCGGTCCCCCTGGCGCCCGGTGTCACGGTCGAGTACGTGCCGGCCGGTCCCCCGGTGCCGATACCCAAGGACGAGCTGCCGCCGTACATGCCGGAGTTCACCGACCGCCTCGCCGACCACTGGGCGATCGACCCGCCGGACGTCGCGCACGCGCACTTCTGGATGAGCGGGCAGGCGGCGCTCCAGGCGGCCGACGGAATCCCCGTGGTGCAGACGTTCCATGCGCTGGGCGCGGTCAAGCGGCGCTGGCAGGGCGAGGCGGACACCAGCCCGGCGCACCGCCTGGACACCGAGCGAGAGATCGGCAAGCGGGCCGACGCGGTGCTCGCCACCTGTAGCGACGAGGTGGGCGAGCTGTGCGCGATGGGCGTGCCGGAGCAGCGGATCACGGTCGTGCCATGCGGGGTGGACCTGGCGGCGTTCTGCCCGGACGGGCCGGTGGCGCCGCGCCCGGCGGGCCACATGATCTTGTGCATCGGCCGGATGGTGCCGCGCAAGGGTGTGGACACGGTGATCGCGGCGCTGCGCCAGCTGCCCGGCGCCGATCTGGTGATTGCCGGCGGCAGCCCGGACGACGAGGAGGCCGTCAGGCTGCGCTACCTGGCCGCCGGGTACGGCCTCCACGACCGGGTGCACGTGATCGGCAGTGTGCCGCGCACGCAGGTGCCGGCGCTGATGCGCTCCGCCGACGTCGTGGTGACGGTGCCGTGGTACGAGCCGTTCGGCATGGTCCCGGTCGAGGCGATGGCGTGCGGCGTCCCCGTCGTGGCCTCCGCGGTCGGCGGGCACCTGGACACGGTCGCCGGCTGCGGCGTGCTGGTGCCGCCGCGCCGCCCGCGCGCGCTGGCCAGAGCGCTGAAGGACGTGCTCGGCCACCCGGACAAGCGGGCCAGGCTCGGGGCGGCGGGGGCCAGGCGGGCCCGTGAGAGGTACGGCTGGCGGCACGTGGCCGAGCGGACCGAGGCCGTGTACACGCAGGTCATCGACGGCAAGCTGTGCGGCTTGGCGGCTCTGGGGGGTTGATCGTGGACACTCATCTGGAAAAGCTCTGGAACGCGCTGGAGAAGGTCGATGCCCAGGCGGCCGGGGTCCGCACATGGGGCGCGAAGCTGGCCGGCGTGCTGACCTCCGGCGGCCGGCTGCTTGCCTGCGGCAACGGCGGCTCGGCGGCCGAGGCGCAGCACCTGACGGCCGAGCTGGTCGGCCGCTTCAGGGACGACCGGCCGCCGTACGCGGCGATCCCGCTGCACGCCGACGGGTCGTCGCTGACGGCGATCGCCAACGACTTCGGCGCCGAGGAGGTCTACGCCCGCCAGGTGCGCGCGCACGGCCGGCCCGGCGACGTGCTGCTGTGCCTGTCCACCAGCGGCACCAGCCCCAATGTGCTGGCCGCGGCCAAGGCGGCGCAGGACGGCGGGATCCTGGCCTGGGCCATGACCGGGCCGGCACCCAATCCGCTGGCCGGCCTGTGCGACGACGCGGTGGCCGTGCCCGCGGACGACACGGCCACGGTGCAGGAGGTGCACCTCGCCCTGATCCACTTGCTGTGCGATGCGGTGGAGGAGGCGCTGTGATGGATCACAGCGCGGGCGGGCCGCTCGTGGTGCTCGGGGACACGCTGCTCGACGTGGATGTCGAGGGCGAGGCGGAGCGGCTGTGCCCGGACGCGCCCGTCCCGGTGGTGGACGTCATCGCCGAGCAGGCGCGCCCCGGCGGGGCCGGCCTGGCCGCGCTGCTGGCCGCCCGCGACGGCGCCGACGTCGTGCTCATCACCGCGATCGGCGACGACCCGGACGGGCACCGCCTGTGCGGTCTGCTGTCGGAGGAGCTCGACCTGGTACGGCTGCCGCTGCGCGGCGGCACCGTGCGCAAGACCAGGGTCAGAGCCAGAGGCCAGACGCTGGTCAGGCTGGACACCGGCGACGGCACCGCCAGGTACGCCCCCAGCGAGGCGGCCGCCGACGCGGTCGCCAAGGCCGGCGCGGTGCTGGTGTCCGACTACGGCAGAGGCGTGGCCAAGATGGCCCGCGAGCTGCTACGCGACACAACCGTGCCGGTGCTGTGGGACCCGCACCCGAGAGGCGAGCTGCCCATGCCCGGCTGCGCGCTGCTGACGCCGAGCGAGGCCGAGGCGCGGGTGTTGTGCCCGTCCGCTTACCGCGGCCCCGACCAGGCCGCCCGCCGGCTGGTGCGGGAGCTGCGGGCCGGGGCGGTGGCCGTCACGACGGGCGCGTGCGGAGCCGCGCTGGCCGTCGAGGGCGGGCCGCTCATCCAGGTGCCGCCGCCGGTGCGGGCGGGCGGCCACGATGCGTGCGGCGCGGGCGACCGGCTGGCCGGCGCCGCGGCCCTGGCGCTGCGCGACGGCCACGGTGTCGCGGGTGCGGTGGCGATCGGCGTCGGGGAGGCGTCACGGTTCGTGGAGCGCGGCGGCGCCGCCTCCATCAAGATCCAGGAGCAGCGGCTCGGCGACCGGCCCCGCACGGCGCTGGAGGTGGCCGGCCTCACCCGCGCCAACGGCGGCCGGCTGATCGCCACGGGCGGCTGCTTCGACCTGCTGCACGCAGGCCACGTGAGCCTGCTGCGGCGGGCCAGGGCGCTGGGCGACGCGCTCGTCGTCTGCGTCAATTCCGACGCCTCGGTACGCCGGCTGAAGGGCCCCGCGCGGCCCATCGTGGACGCCCGCGACCGGGTGGAGGTGCTGAGGGCGCTCGGCTGCGTGGACGCCGTGCTGGTGTTCGAGGAGGACACCCCGGCCCATGCCATCGAGCTGCTACGCCCCGACGTGTGGGTGAAGGGCGGCGACTACGAGGGGGAGGTCCTGCCCGAATCCGAGGTCCTGGCCGGGCTCGGCGCGGAGATCGTCGTGCTGAGCACGCTGCCGGGACGTTCGACAACGAATCTGATCAGGGAGATCCAGTGAACATCTTGATTACCGGGGGAGCCTCCGGGCTCGGCCTGGCCACCGCCGAAGCCGTGGAGAAGGAAGGCTGGCGGGCGCTGGTCGTCGACGTACGGGAGCCGGACCAGCGGTTTGATCACGTCACCGCCGACCTGGCCGACCGCGGCGAGGCCGAGCGGGCGGTACGCGAGCTCGCCGAGCGGGCCGGCGGCCTGGACGGCGTGGTGACGGCCGCGGGCATCGACGCGTGCGGGCGGCTGGAGGACGTGCCGGCCGCCGACTGGGAGCGGGTCATCAAGGTGAACCTGCTCGGCACCGCGTCCGTGGTCCGGGCCGCGCTGCCGTACCTGAAGCACACCCGCGGCAAGGTCGTCACCTGCGCATCCACGCTGGGGCTGCGGCCGCTGAGCGACGCGTCGGCGTACTCGGCGTCGAAGTTCGGCGTCGTCGGCCTCACCCGGGCGCTGGCGGTCGAGCTGCGCGGCGAGGTGGGGGTGACTCTGCTGATCCCGGGCGGCATGCGGACCGCCTTCTTCGACGGGCGGCCGGAACAGTACAAACCGGGTCCCGAGGCCGGGCTGAACGATCCGGCCGACGTCGCGCAGACCGTGGTGTTCGCGCTGCGGCAGCCGGCCGGCTGCGAGGTGAGAGAGCTCGTCATCTGCCCCTCGACGGAGACGTCATGGCCCTAGAGCTCTTGGTGCTGCGCGGGCTCGGTCTCGGCGACCTGCTGACGGCCGTGCCCGCGCTGCGGGCCCTGCGCCAGGCGTTCCCGCGGCACCGGATCACCTTGGCCGCGCCGCGGGCGCTGGAGGCCCTGCTGCCGCCGATCGGCGCGGTGGACGGCCATGTGGACGTGTCGGGGCCGGGACCCATACCGATGGACAGGGTGCCGTTCGAGCGGCCGGACATCGCGGTCAACCTGCACGGGAAAGGGCCGCAGAGCATCGACGCGCTGCGGCGCACCGAGCCGGGGCGGCTGATCAGCTTCGGCACGGGCCCGCCGTGGCAGGACGGCGTGCACGAGGTGCGGCGCTGGTGTGGCCTGCTGGAGTGGCATGGCATCCCGGCCGATCCCGGCGACCTGACGCTCGGCATCTCCGACCGCACGGGGCCGGTGATCGTGCACCCGGGGGCAGCCTATCCGGCGCGGCGCTGGCCGCCCGACCGGTTCGCGCGGGTCGCGGCCGTGCTGGACGACGTCGTCGTCACCGGCAACGCTGAGGAGGTTCCCATCGCCAGGAAGGTCGCCGAGCTGGCCGGGCTGCCGCCCGAGCGGATGCTGGCCGGCCAGACGTGCCTGGCCGACCTGATCGACCTGGTCAGCCGGGCCAGGCTGGTGGTCTGCGGCGACACCGGCGTCGCGCATCTGGCGACGGCGTTCTGCGTGCCGTCGGTGGTGTTGTTCGGGCCGGTCTCGCCGGCGTTGTGGGGCCCGCCGCCCGGCTGGCGCCACGTGGCGCTGTGGGCCGGGCGGTACGGGGATCCGCACGGCCAGCGGGTCGATCCCGGCCTGCTGAAGATCGAGGTTTCCGAAGTCGTCGACGCTGCGTTGGAGGTCACATCATGAGGGCTCTGGTCACCGGGGGCGCCGGATTCCTCGGTTCCTACCTGTGCGAGCGGCTGCTGGAGGAGGGGTCGGAGGTCGTCTGCATGGACAGCTTCCTGACCGGCGGTCCGCGCAATGTCGAGCATCTGATGGACCGGCCGGAGTTCCGGCTCATCGAGTGCGACCTGACCGGTTTCGTGCACGTGCCGGACCGGCTGGATCTCGTTCTGCACTTCGCCTCAGCCGCCTCGCCGGTCGACTACCTGCGCTATCCGATCGAGACGCTGCGGGTGGGCAGCCTGGGCACGCTGCACGCGCTGGGGCTGGCCAGGGAGAAGGCCGCCAGGTTCGTGCTCGCCTCGACCAGCGAGGTGTACGGCGACCCCCTCGAACACCCGCAGAAGGAGACGTACTGGGGGAACGTGAACCCGGTCGGCCCGCGCAGCGTGTACGACGAGGCCAAGCGCTTCGCCGAGTCGCTGACCACGGCCTACCGCCACTCGCGCGGCACCGACACCGGCATCGTGCGGATCTTCAACACGTACGGCCCGCGCATGCGCCCGTTCGACGGGCGGGCGATCCCGACGTTCATCAGGCAGGCGCTGACCGGCGAGCCGATCACCATCACCGGCGACGGCTCGCAGACGCGCTCGATCTGCTACGTGGACGACACCGTCTCGGGCATCCTGGCCATGGCCCGCAGCGACTTCGCCGGTCCGGTCAACATCGGCAACCCGGACGAGCTGACCATGCTGGAGCTGGCCACGACGATCAGGGATCTGGCCGGGTCGTCGTCGGAGATCGTGTTCATCGACCGGCCCGCCGACGATCCCAAGGTCAGGAGGCCGGACACGACGCTGGCGGCCGAGCGGCTGGGCTGGCAGGCCCGGGTGCCCGCGTGGGAAGGGCTGCGCCGCACGATCGAGTGGTTCTCGGCCGAGCTGGCCGCGATCGAGCAGCTCGAGCGGGTGCGGACCTGAACGACCGCCTGGTTCAGCGCTCGTTGCCGGCGCGCAGCCAGGCAAGGTAGTCGGCGACCCCGCGGTCGGTGTCGTAGGCGGGCTCGTAGCCGGTGTCCTCGCGCAGCCGGGTGATGTCGAGCCAGACGCCGGGCGCGCCGGCAGCGCCCGGGCTTCGTCCCTCGGGCAGGTCGACGCGGGCATCCGGGACGAGCCTCTTGATCGCGGCACTGACCTCGCCGTTGGTGGTCAGCCGACCCGAGCCCACGTTGTACGTGCGATGCCGCAGCCGCTCGCCCAGCTGGAGCAGGGCGATGGCGCGGGCGCAGTCCTTGACGTAGCACATGTCGATGCCGTCGCCGGCCCGCATCGGCGCGCCCGCCGGGGTGATGCCCCGGGCGGCGGCGTGGACGAGCTGGGGCGCGGCGAAGAACGGCGAGGGGAAGTGGCCGAGCGGGCCCCAGATGGCGGCGATGCGGTAGGTGACCACGTCGAGGCCCAGGGTTCCGGCCAGGTGGCCGGCCAGCAGCTCGCCGATCTTCTTGAACGCGGGGATCGGGTGCCCCGCGGTCATCGGCAGCGGCACGTCCTCGCCCAGGGCGCCTTCGGTCGGAACGCCGCCGTACACGCCGATCGTGCTGGCGAGCCCGAGGCGGCCGACCTGCCAGGCGCTCGCCGCCTTGAAGACGTTGAGCAGGCTCTTGACGGCCTTCTCCGCGCCGTCGAGGGGCTGGCACGCGCCGGGCGGCCAGGGGACCGAGCCGGCGAGGTGCACGATGCCGGTGATCTTGTGTTTGTCGCCGATGGCGAGGAGCGCGGCCTCGTCGGTGAGGTCGGCCTGCTCGACGACGACCCGCTCGTCCGGGAACGTGCCGGGGCGGCGCTGGACGAGCACGCAGGACTCGCCGAGGTCGAGCAGCGCCCGCGCGGTGTGCGTGCCGATGAAGCCCAGCCCGCCGGTGATCAGAATCATAGTCAGCTCCTAAAATAATCAGCTCTACTGATAATCAGTCTAGCGGTAGCTGTAGGCATAAGAAAACCCCGCGCCTTCCGAGAGACGCGGGGCCGGCCACTGTGCCCACGAGAAAGCCCCGCCAGGCGCGGGGCTTTCTGCGGGGCTAGAGCGCGACGCCGAGCAGGGCGTCGGCCAGGTCCTTGACGAGGGCGGGGGCGTCCGGATCCGAGCCGCCACCGGCGAGTGCGGCCTCGGCCCAGGCGTCGATCGCGGCCAGCGCGGCCGGCGAGTCGAGGTCGTCGGCGAGGTGCTCACGCACCCGCGCCAGCAGCTCGCCGGCGTGCGGCCCGGAGGCCAGGCCGACGGCCGAGCGCCAGCGGGCCAGCCTGCGCTCGGCGTCGGCGATCAGGCTAGGGACGTACGCCCAGTCGGCGCGGTAGTGGTGGGCAAGCAGCACGAGCCGGACCGCCATCGGGTCGTGCTCCTGGCGCAGCTTGGAGACGAAGACCAGGTTGCCCTTGGACTTCGACATCTTCTCGCCGTCGAGCCCCACCATGCCGGCGTGCGTGTAGAACTTGGCGAACGGCCACTCCCCCGTGGCCGCGTGCCCCTCGGAGGCGCCGCACTCGTGATGCGGGAAGATCAGGTCGGAGCCGCCGCCCGCCACGTCATAGCCGGCGCCGAGGTTGTCCAGGGCGATCGCGGTGCACTCGATGTGCCAGCCCGGACGGCCCTTGCCCAGCCGCGACTCCCAGGCCGGCTCGCCCGGCCGCTCGGCCCGCCACAGCAGCCAGTCCAGCGGGTGGCGCTTGCCGGCCCGGTCCGGGTCGCCACCGCGCTCGGCGAACAAGGCCAGCATCTCGCTCTCGTCGTAGCCCGACACCTGCCCGAACTTGGGGGCGTCGGCCACGCTGAAGTAGACGTCGCCGTCGAGGACGTACGTGACGCCCTTGGCCGACAACGCGGCGATCAGGTCCGCCACCCCGCCCACGACCTCGGTGACGCCGACGTACTCGCGGGGCGGCAGGATCCGCAGCGCCTCCATGTCGCCGCGGAACAGCTCGATCTCCCGCTCGGCCAGGTCCTGCCAGTCGATGCCGGTCTGGGCGGCCCGCTCCAGCAGCGGGTCGTCCACGTCGGTGGCGTTCTGCGTGTAGTGGACCTCGTGGCCCGCGTCCCGCCACAGCCGGCCGACCAGATCGAAGGCGTGGTAGGTGTTGGCGTGGCCGAGGTGCGTGGCGTCGTAGGGGGTGATGCCGCAGACGTACATCCTGGCGGTCGGTCCGGGATCGGTCTGCCGCACCTGCTTGGCCGAGGTGTCGTAGAGACGCAGCGGAATGCTCTCACCAGGGAGCTTTGGGACGTTCTGGGCAGACCACGATCTCATGTTCCTGAGCCTATCCGTCCCGTTCTGCGGTCAGGTCGGTGAAGTCGTACGTCACACCGTCCGGCGCGAGCGCCACCTCCATCACCGACAGGGAGGCGAAGACCCGGCCATCGGGCAGCTCGTGGCGGACGATGAGCGCGCCCTGGTCGGCGGACGGCTCCGCCGTGATCAGCTCCCGCCAGACCTCGGTCTCGAACCTGGGCAGGTACGCGATGACCCGCTCGCTGGCCGGGTCCAGGCCCGAGTTGACGATCATGCTCGTGCCGTCGGGCAGACCGGAGACGCTGCTGCGCTCGCCGTCCCAGCTGAACAGCCGCACCCGCGCCAGGTCGGCGAGCACCAGGTGAAAAGGGTCGTAGCGGGTCAGATCCGCGTCGGGCAGCTCGCCCGTGTACGCCGCACGCAGCGCCAGGTCACCCCGCGAGACCTTCGTCGTCTCGGGTGCGGGCCTGCCGTAGGCGTTGAGGAGAGCCGCGGCCCGGCGGGCCGCCGGATGGAGAGCCAGCCAGGTGCCCCCGGCCTTCAGGTCTCGCCCGCCGATCACGCCCGGGTAGTCCGGCCAGTGCTCGCCCGGTCCCTCCCACGGCCGGTCGGCGAACTCGTCCCGCACGCCCATGAGGGTCAGCGGCTGCCCGGTTCTCACGATCAGCGTGCACATGGGCAAAGAGTATTAAACCGGCGCAGGCGATCAGATGGGGGGCCAGGGAATGGCGGGCCAGCCCTCCGACGGGTACGGGTGCACGCCGGTGTCCAGCAGCCGCCTGACCCGCTGCCAGGTGGCCTCGACCTCCGCCAGCGTCAGCAGCTCGCGCAGCCTGCGCCCCAGCGCGCCCGACTCCAGGTCGCGCTCCAGCTTGGCCAGCACGGCCACGGCCTCCCTGGCGAGCGGCTTGCCGCGCCACTGCCACAGCACCGTGCGCAGTTTGTCCTCGACGGAGAAGCACACCCCGTGATCCACCCCGTAGACGTGCCCCGTCGGCAGCGGCAGCAGGTGACCGCCCTTGCGGTCGGCGTTGTTGACCACCGCGTCGAACACGGCCATCCGGCGCACCACCGGGTTGCGGCTCTTGACCAGCCGCATGAGATCGATCTCGCGCTCGGTGTCGATCCACAGCTGCACCATGCCGGGGCCGAAGGGGCCGTCGCGGTAGACCGTCGGGGGCACGATGCGCCAGCCGGTCGCCTGCGACACCTCGTAGGCGGCCACCTCGCGGGCGGCCAGGGTGCCGTCGGGGAAGTCCCACAGCGGGCGCTCGCCGCGTACCGGCTTGTAGACGCAGGCGGCCGAGTGTTCGCCCAGCTTGACCGAGCAGTAGAGCGTCATGTTGGTGGCCTCGACGAGGCGTCCCGCCACCTCCAGGCGGCCGTCGCGGAGCAGCGTGAGGGCGTCCTCGTCATGCATGCCCGGCGGATTGGACGGTTTGACGGCCGGTTCGCTCTCCGGAGCGGTCATGAAGCCGCCTCACCCCCGCGGTATCCGTTGAGGCGCACGCAGACGTGCCCGGTGGCGTCGAGGGGCTGCGCGCACAGCGGACACGGCGGCCGGCCCGCCGCGACGATCTGCAGGGCCCGCTGCGTGAAGGCGCGGGCGGCGCCCGCGCTGATCCGCACGCGCAGCACCGCGGGGTCCGGGCTGCCGAGATCGTCCTCGTCGATGACCTCCTGCGCCTCGATCACCACCTGAGATCTCTCCGCGTCCCACGCCAGTGCCATGGTGCCCACCCGGAAGTCCTCCGCGACCGGCACATCGAGCGGTTCGTCGTCGGACAGGTCGGCCGGCGCCAGTGCGGGCACGTGCGCGGTGCCCCCGCTGAGCCGCAGCACCTCGTCGAGCAACTCGTCCAGCCTGCCCGCGAGCGCGGCCACCTGCAGTTTCTCCAGCGCTACAGTGGTCAGTCTGCCCTCGGCCCTGGCCTGCAGAAAGAAGACACGCGCGCCCGGCTGCCCGAGGGCACCGGCGACGAACCTCTCCGGTGGGTCGTAGTCGAAGACCGGCATAGCCTGACCTTACGTGGTTCCGGACCCGCCGCCGACGGCGGCATCGCTCCCGGTGATGTTTTCTCCCCCGTCTTTCTCCTCCGAATCCTCGGGAAGCCGCAATTCCCCCATATCGTTGAGCTTGAGAACAAAGGGACGCAAGGGGGCATAGCGAATGACGGTGAGGGCCGCCGGATCAGCCGTTATCCGCTGAAACTGATCGAGGTGGAGCCCCAGAGCGTCGGCGACGATCGACTTGATCACGTCGCCGTGGCTGCAAACCAGGTAGACAGCCTTCTCCCCCAGGCGTTGATTCCACTCCCGGACCGCCGAGACAGCTCTATGTTGCATTCCGGCCAGGGACTCCCCATCCGGAAATGTCGCCGCGCTCGGGTGCGCCTGCACGACCTGCCACAGCGGCTCACGGGCGAGCTCCTTCAGCGGCCGCCCGGTCCAGCCGCCGTAACCGCACTCGATGAACCGCTCGTCGATCTCCACGCCGAACTCCCGGCCCTCGGCCACCGCTTCGGCCGTTTCCCGGCAGCGTTCGAGCGGACTGGAGACAACGGCGTCGAGCCTGACGCCCGCGATGCGTTCGGCGAGCGCGGCGGCCTGCGCCCGGCCCGCCTCACTCAGCCGCACCCCCAGCGTGCGGCCGGCCAATACCGGCCCGGTGAGGTGGGTCAGCCCGTGCCGGGCCAGAAGCAGCGTGGTCACCCGGCAAGTGTCGCAGGCCTCGATCACAGTGTCGAAGCCGGGCGGACGGGTCTGTGTGACGCCGGCCGCCGAACACGACGTTGAGGCCACCCGGGCGGTAACCTGGCGGGATCATGGAGCAGCGCTATGTCGGCCACAGCGGCCTGTCGGTGTCCCGGCTGGGGCTCGGCACGATGACCTGGGGCCGTGACACCGACGCGGACGAGGCGGCCGCCCAGCTCCGCACCTTCGTGGACGCGGGCGGCACTCTCGTCGACACGGCCGACGTCTACACCGGCGGCGACGCCGAGCGGCTCCTCGGCCGGCTGCTGCGCGACTCGGTGCCGCGCTCGGAGCTGGTGATCTCCACCAAGGCCGTGGTGACGCCGGCGGGCCGGCGGCCGCGCGACGCCTCCAGGCGCCACCTGATCGCCGCGGTCGACGACTCGCTCAACCGCCTCGGGCTCGACTACGTCGACCTGTGGCAGCTGCACACGTACGACGAGGAAGTGCCGCTGGAGGAGACGCTGGCCGCGCTCGACGCGATCGTCGCCTCCGGCCGGGCCGTCTACGCGGGCGTGTGCGACTACAGCGGCTGGCAGCTGGCGGCCGCGGCGGTCACCCAGAAAATGATCCCCGGACGCATCCCGATCACCTCGGCTCAGGTGGAATACTCGTTGCTGGCCCGCGAGCCCGAACGCGAGCTGCTGCCCGCCGCGGCCCATCTCGGCGTCGGGGTGCTGGCCTGGTCTCCGCTGGGCCGGGGGGTGCTGACCGGGAAATACCGCACCGGCATCCCGGCCGACTCCCGGGCCGCGACCCCGCACTTCGCCGATTTCGTGCGCCCCTACCTCGACGAGAGGAGCCGCCGGGTGGTCGAGTCCGTCATGACGGCCGCCGACGGGCTAGGGGTGTCGCCGCTGGCCGTTGCCCTGTCGTGGGTGCGCGACCAGCCGGGCGTGGCCTCGGCCATCGTCGGCGCCCGTACGCACGCGCAGCTCACCGGGGCCCTGCCGGCCGAGGACGTGGTGCTGCCCATAGAGATCCGAGAGGCCCTCGATGACGTGTCGTCACTCGACTGATCACGAACGAGAGCATCACTCACGTATCACTAGTCGATACCGAATCGCAACTTTACCCGCGAAAAGCCTGCGTCTGACGAGCGATATCCATAAAGATTTCCTTCGGAGGCGAGGCAGGAGGGGACGGATGGGGAGCAGAACCGCGATCTCGGCCGGAGTTCTCGCGGTGGCGCTGTCGGCCGTCCCGGCCGCGGCGTCGGCCAGTGCGTCCACCACTACATCCACCACGGGGTCTGCCGCGGGCCAGGACTGCACGCGCGACGGCGGCCTGCTGTCGGGAGTGACCAACACCCTGTGCGACGTCGTCACCACCGTCACCGACACGGTCGACTCGCTGACCGGCGGCACCACCGACCCGGTGACGAGCGGCGTGGACAAGACCACCGACGAGGTGCTCGGCGAGGTCGGCAAGGCGGTCCCCACCGGCACGGCCACCCCGACCAAGACCGCCGAGCCGTCGGCCACGCCGACCAAGACCGGGCTGGTGCCCGACGGGCTCGGCGACGTGTGCCTCCCCGTGCTCGCCTGCGAGGACAAGACCGTGCAGGACAACGCGTCAACCACCCCCTCCACGCCGTCCCCCGACAGCACCTCGCGCGACGGCGACAAGGCCTCCACCACCGCGCCGACCGGCGGTCCCACGCCGCCGGAGAGCCGGCCGCAGCAGATGGACGACGAGCGGCCGGTGACCGAGCGGCCGACCGCCGACACGGACGAGGCGCGGGTGGACCTGCTGTGGCCGAACCCGTTCGCGCACGAGCTGACGGTGCCGATGCAGGACCGTCAGGTGGTCCGGCCCACGCCGCCGGCCTCCGACGTTCTGGGGACGGCGCTGACGATCGCCCTGCTGGGGTCGGCGGTGCTGGCCGCGCGGATCGTGCAGCAGCGGCGGCAGCGTACGGAGCAGGTGGAGTCGATCCCGTTCGAGCCGGCCCGTGTCGGCAGTGGCCGCCACCGCCTGGCATGAGCACGGTCAGCCCGGACGCGGGTCCGAGACATCTCGCCCCCGCACGCCGGATGCGGCCGCAGGCGCGAAGGCAGCGTTCGCCTGCTGCGCCGTGACGGTGATCTGGCGGGCGGCGACCTGACGGCCACCCGCATCCGCCAGGTCTGTGTCTGCGAGCCGGCCTGACGACCGAGCGAGGGGGTCAGGCGCCGATGGCGTGGACGCCGCCGTCCACGTGGACGATCTCGCCGGTCGTGGCGGGGAACCAGTCGGACATGAGGGCCACGCACGCCTTGGCGGCCGGGACCGTGTCGGACAGGTCCCAGCCCAGCGGGGCCTTCTCCGGCCAGCTGTCCTCGAACTCCTTGAAGCCGGGGATCGACTTGGCCGCCATCGTCCGCAGCGGCCCGGCCGCGACGAGGTTGACGCGGATGTTCTGCTTGCCGAGGTCGCGGGCCAGGTAGCGGTTGCAGGACTCCAGGCCGGCCTTGGCGACGCCCATCCAGTCATAGACGGGCCACGCCTTGGAGGCGTCGAAGTCGAGGCCGACGACCGCGCCGCCCTCCTTCATCAGCGGCAGGCAGGCCACGGCCAGCGACTTGAACGAGTACGTCGACACCTGCAGGGCGGTGGCGACGTCCTCCCACGAGGTGTTGAGGAAGTTGCCGCCGAGCGCGCTCTGCGGGGCGAAGCCGATCGAGTGCACGACCCCGTCGAGACCGTCGACGTGCTCACCGACCCGGGCGGCCAGGGTGTCGAGGTGCTCGGTGTTCTGCACGTCGAGCTCCAGCACCGGCGCCGGGGAGGGCAGGCGCTTGGCGATGCGCTCCACCAGGCTCAGCCGGCCGAACCCGGTGAGGACGACCGTGGCGCCCTCCTGCTGCGCCAGCTTGGCCACCGAGAACGCGATCGACGCGTCGGTGAGCACGCCGGTCACCAGGATCCGCTTGCCTTCGAGAATGCCCACGTCAGTGCCCCATTCCAAGTCCGCCGTCGACCGGGATCACGGCCCCGGTGATGTAGGAGGCGTCGTCGCTCGCCAGGAAGCGCACGACACGCGCGACCTCTTCGGGGGCCGCCTGCCGCCCGAGAGGGATGTTCGTGACGATCTTCTCGTGGTCGAGATCGGCCGTCATGTCGGTGGCGACGAATCCGGGCGAGACCACGTTGACCGTGATGTTGCGCGAGCCGTACTCGCGGGCCAGGGAGCGGGCGAAACCGACCAGGCCGGCCTTGGAGGCGGCGTAGTTGGCCTGGCCCGCCTGGCCGGACAGGCCCACGACGGAGGAGACGAGGATGATCCGGCCGCGCTTGAGCTTCATCATCGGGCGGATGGCCCGCTTGGAGACGCGGTAGGCGCCGGTCAGGTTGGCGTCGATGACGTCGGTGAAGGCGTCTTCCTTCATCATCGCCAGCAGCGTGTCCTTGGTGATGCCGGCGTTGGAGACCAGGACCTCGACCGGGCCCTGCTCGGCTTCCACCTTGTCGAAGGCGGCCTCGACGTCGGCCATGCTGGTGACGTCGCAGCGCACGCCGAACAGGCCCTCGGGGGGCTCCCCCGATCGGTAGGTGACCGCGACGGCGTCGCCTGCCGCGGCGAGTTCACGGGCGATCGCGAGGCCTATGCCGCGATTGCCCCCGGTGACGAGTACTGAGCGTGCCATGGAACCTGACGCTATCTCCTACCCGCCGGTATCGACTTGTCCGGGTGGCACAAGATCACGGGGTTAGGATCGTGGACATGCGCCAGATCGATCCCGAATTCCTGGAGCTGCCGCTGCGGCAGCTGGCGGACGCCGCCTTGCAACGCGCTCGCGACCTCGGTGCCGAACACGCCGACTTCCGGCTCGAACGCGTCAGAGCCGAGACGCTCAGCCTCTACGACACCCGGCTCGAGGGCGCCATGGACGCCGACGACCTCGGTTACGCCGTGCGGGTGGTCAAGGGCGGCACGTGGGGGTTCGCGGCCGGGATCCACCTGACGGCCGAGGCCGCCGCGGTGGTGGCCGAGCAGGCGGTTCGGGTGGCGGAGGTGAGCGCGCCCATCAACAGGGAGCCGATCGAGCTGGCGCCGGAGCCGGTGCACGCCGAGGCCGTGTGGGTGTCGTCGTACGATGTGGACCCGTTCGACGTGCCGCAGTCCGACAAGGTGGGCCTGCTCGCGGCGTGGTCGGCCGGGCTGATGAAGGGCGCCGACCACGTGTCGGCGCGGCTGCTGCAGGTCAAGGAGCAGAAGTTCTACGCCGACACGGCCGGGACGGTGACCACGCAGCAGCGGGTGCGGGTGCATCCCAAGCTCAACGTGATGAAGGCGTACGAGAGCGGCTTCGACGACATGTCGACGATCGCGCCGCCGGTCGGGCGCGGGTACGAATACCTGACGGGCACGGGGTGGGACTGGCCGGCCGAGCTGGACCGGCTGCCGGAGCTGCTGGCGGAGAAGCTGGCGGCGCCGTCGGTCGAGGCGGGCGACTATGACCTGGTGGTCGACCCGTCCAACCTGTGGCTGACGATCCACGAGTCGATCGGCCACGCCACCGAGCTGGACCGGGCGCTCGGCTACGAGGCGGCCTACGCGGGCACCAGCTTCGCCACGTTCGACCAGCTGGGCGAGCTGGTCTACGGCTCGCCGCTGATGAACGTGACCGGCGACAGGACCGTCACGCACGGCCTGGGCACGATCGGCTACGACGACGAGGGCGTGCAGGGTCAGAGCTTCGACATCGTCAGGGACGGCATCCTGGTCGGCTACCAGCTGGACCGGCGGATGGCGCTGATGAAGGGGCTCGGGCGGTCCAACGGGTGCGCGTTCGCCGACTCGCCCGGGCACATGCCGATCCAGCGCATGGCGAACGTGTCGCTGGTGCCGGCGCCGGACGGGCCCTCGACCGACGAGCTGATCGGCGGGGTGGAGCGCGGCATCTACATCGTCGGCGACAAGAGCTGGTCGATCGACATGCAGCGTTACAACTTCCAGTTCACCGGGCAGCGGGCGTACCGGATCTCGCACGGCAAGCTGGCCGGGCAGATCAGGGACTTCGCCTACCAGGCGACGACGACGGACTTCTGGTGGTCGATGGAGGCGGTCGGCGGGCCTGACACGTACGTGCTGGGCGGGGCGTTCAACTGCGGCAAGGGCCAGCCGGGGCAGGTGGCTCCGGTCAGCCACGGATGTCCGTCGGCGCTGTTCAAGGGCGTGCGGATACTCAACACCGTGCAGGAGGGTGGGAAGTAGTGGGTCCCCAGGAGATGGTGGAGAGGGCGCTGGAGCTCTCTCGGAACGACGGCTGCGTGGTGCTGGTGGACGAGGGGTCCACGGCCAACCTGCGGTTCGCGGGCAACACGCTCACCACGAACGGCGTCGCCCGCTCCGCGCGGCTGACCGTGATCTCGGTCGCCGGCGAGGGCGTGGGGGTGGTGTCACGGGCCTCCGTACGCGACGAGCAGGTCGCCGACGTCGTGGCGGCGGCGGACGCGGCGGCGCGGGACGCGCAGCCGGCGGAGGACGCCCGCCCCCTCGTCGAGGGCGTGCCTCAGTCGTCGCAGTGGGACTCTGACGTGCGTCCGACCGACATCGGGGTGTTCGAGAGGTTCGCTCCGGCGCTCGGCGAGGCCTTCGCCGCCGCCGAGGCGGGCGGCAGGAAGCTGTACGGCTTCGCCGAGCATTCGCTCACCTCGACGTTCCTCGGCACGTCGGCGGGCGTGCGGCTGCGCCACGACCAGCCGACCGGGCGGCTGGAGCTCAACGCCAAGTCCGCCGATCTGAAGCGGTCGGCGTGGACGGGCGTGTCCACGCCGGACTTCACGGACGTGGACGTGTCGGCGCTCGACTCCTCGCTGGCGCAGCGGCTCGAGTGGGCCAAGACCCGGGTGGACCTGCCGGCCGGGCGCTATGAGACGCTGCTGCCGCCCAGCGCGGTGGCCGACCTGATGATCTACCTGTTCTGGTCGGCGGGGGCCAGGGACGCGCTGGACGGGCGTTCGGTCTTCTCGAAGCCGGGCGGGGGCACCCGGGTGGGCGAGCAGCTGGGCACGCTGCCGGTGACGTTGTCGAGCGATCCGGGCGCTTCGGGCATCGCGTGCGCGCCGTTCGTGACGGCGCACGCTTCCAGCAGGCAGAGCTCGGTCTTCGACAACGGGCTGCCGCTGGGACCGACCGACTGGATCAAGGACGGGCGGCTGGAGGCGCTGCTGCAGACGCGTTACTCGGCGGAGCTGAGCGGGCTGGCGGTGACGCCGGGCATCGACAACCTGATCATGGCGGGGGCCGGGGACGGGCGGTCGCTGGAGGAGATGATCGCCTCCACGCAGCACGGGCTGCTCGTCACCTGCCTGTGGTACATCCGGGAGGTCGACCCGCAGACGCTGCTCGTGACCGGGCTGACCCGCGACGGGGTCTACCTGGTGGAGCACGGCGAGGTCGTGGGCGAGGTGAACAACTTCCGGTTCAACGAGAGCCCGGTGGACCTGCTGGGGCGACTGGCCGAGGTGGGGGCGAGCGAGCGGACGTTGCCACGGGAGTGGAACGACTACTTCCAGCGGACGATCATGCCGCCGGTGCGGGTGCCGGACTTCAACATGTCCACGGTCAGCCAAGCGAGCTGACGGCCCGGCCGTACGTGAGTCACGCCCTCCGAGGGATGACGGCGGTCAGCGGGGGCCGAGGAGGGCGCCGAGGGCGTGGCTGAGGGATTCGCCGAGGGTCTTGGCGCAGGCGTCGTAGCCCTCGGGCGGGCCGCCGTAGGGGTCGTACACGTCCATGACGCGCCTCTGGTCGCGGCGGGCGGCGGCCGACTGGACGATGGCGCGGGCCCGTTCCACCGTGTCGGAGCGATAGCGGCGGCCTCCGGCCCCGGAGGCGAGCGCGGCGAACTCCGGCAGGGTGAACGTCTTGTGCGCGGCCCCCGGGTCGAGCCCCACGGCGACGGCGACGTGCGCGGCCTCCATCGTGAGCAGCAGATCCGCGGACCTGACCAGGTCCGGATCGAGCATCCGGGCCCGGTGCGCCCGCCCGTCCAGGCCGAGCTTGGCCAGCGCGGCGACCGCGTGCGGCGCCATGGGATGGCCGACCTGGGCGCGCACCCCCGCGCTCCCCGTGGCCATCGGCAGGGGTGCTGACTGGAGCATCGCCCCGGCGATCACTTCTGCCATGGCGGAACGGCAGATGTTGGCCGTACAGACCAGGAGAAGTCGGAACTCGGCACTCACATCGGCCAATCTAACCGCTCAAATCGGCTCACGAGAGGCGGATGGTGTGCATGCGTTGCCAGCGCTGGCCGGCGACGTGCCTGGCGGTGCCCGCGTCGAGGTCGTAGACGACGGACCAGCGTGTGTGCGGCTGGGCCACCCGGCGGCTTTCCTGGCCGGCTCGGCGTCGCTGAGCGGGGCCTGGCGCAGGACCCCGGCGGCGGCCCTTTCCTGACGGGCTCCGACGGCTTCCCGAGGGGCTCCGGTGGCCCAGGCGGGGGGCGCCACGGCGACGGTCAGCGCCGCCAGCAACGCCACGGCTCCCCATGCCCGGTGTGCCGCCCGGCGCCCGCCCTGTCATCCCCGGAAAGGCCCTCAGGACGCCGCTCAGGCGTCTTCCAGCCGGAAGCCCACCTTCAACCCCACCTGGAAGTACGCGACCTCGCCCTCGTCGATGTAGCCGCGGACCTCGGTCACCTCGAACCAGTCCAGGTGGCGCAGGGTCTGCGCAGCCCGCCGGATGCCGTTGCGGATGGCCTGGTCGACGCTCTCCTTCGACGTTCCGACTATCTCGGTGACCCGGTACGTTCGATCCGTCATCGCCTTCTCCTCCTTACCCGAAGGCCATGATCGCATGACCCCCGTCACCACCCGGGTGCGCCGTCGCGTCCCGCTCCTCCGAGGTCTACCGTGGAACCTATGAAGGGGTGGCGCAAGAAAGCAGACGTCCACCAGGTCACGGACGCCCGGCCGTCGCTGTCGGCCGACATCCGCAAGCGCGAGATCAGCTACCTCATCAAGATGGGGATCCGCACGATCTGCCTGATCCTGGCGGTGGTGGTGCCGGTGCCGTGGCCGTACCGGTTGCTGTTCATCGCAGCGGCGGTCTTTTTGCCATACATAGCGGTAATCGGGGCCAATGAGAGGGGGAAGGCTGCCCCGCCTCCTACCTTTCAGAGCCCTGAGGCTAACCAAACCGAGATACCGCTGCATCGACGCGAGATCGGGTCGTGACTAAGTCTTGACGCATCCCATGGGTTGTAGGTGTACGCTTTAGCCAAGCGCTCCGGTCCCCCGTCGGAGTGCTGGTGCCGGCGTTCCGGGCCCCCGTCGGAACGCCGATGAAGCGACGCCGGGTGGTTTGCCCCCGTAACCACCCGGCGTCGCCCTTTTCCTGGCGAAACGTTTGCCCGCCGGACGATCTAGTGCGACGCCCACTCGGAAGTCGGTAGGGCTGCTTTCCCGAAATCGTTTACATCGCTCCCGCCCCGATATTCACAGGAAACTTTCAGGCGGGAGCGAGCTTGACTTCAAGAGTTCGTTCGAGTGTCAGTCGTCTGTCAGCGTCTCGGTGGTGGCGCGGCTCCAGTTTTTCGCCAATGTGGTCAGTCTGGCCACAGCGTCCTCAGGGGCGGTGCCCGCCCCTTGGGCCAGCCCGAGCAGGTACGCCGTCAGCGGCGCTGCCGGACGGGCCACACCGTGGGCGACTTCCTTGGTCAGGTCGAGTATCTGATCGCGGTCCACAGTCGCCGGGTCGATGCCCAGCTCCTTGCAGGCCAGCGCGGTCCATTCGTTGAGCACGTTCATACGAGCCTCCTCCAGATCGTCCATTGTGTCGCAGTCGAACCACGGCCGCCCGGGCAGCGCCAGGCGTGTTCCGGTGAGGGGGCCGGCAGGCCCCTAGAGCGAGCGTCCGCCGTAGGAGGCGAGGGCCGCCTTCAGCTCCGCGGCCGGCCGGGCGCCGGCGAGCCACTGCTCGCGCCCGCTGTCGTGCACCATCACCGCTCCGGCGCCGGGCCGGCGGCGTCGAGCAGGGCCCGTACGTGCGTCGCTGTCAGGAACGGCAGGTCCCCGGCGAGCAGCGCCACCCACGGGGCCGTGGCGAGTGCCAGGCCGGCGGTCAGGGCGGGGATGCCGCCGTGCGCAAAGGTCCGCGCACCATCTACGCCCTCCGCCGAGCGCGCCGCAGCGCCGGCAGCTCCAGTCGGAGGCGACGGGTCGCGGGTGCCGCCGGTCGGGGAGGTCGCGTCGCCGGCGCTCTCGGCAGACGACGCCGCGGCCGGTAGGTGCCGGCGCGCTGCCGGTTCCGTGGGCGTGGGTGTGGGTCGTGTCGGCGCGGGTCGTCGTGTTCCCCATCGCCGCGGGCCCTAGCCGCCGATGGCGGACATCGGGCGGGACGGCTGGAGGAAGGACGGGTCGTCGATGCCGTGCCCGGCGCGTTTGCGGGCCACCGCCGCGATCCACCGCTCGGCCAGCTCGTCGTCGGACGCGCCCGCCCGCATGGCGGTCTTCAGGTCCGACTCCTCGGTGGCGAACAGACAATTGCGGACCTGGCCGTCGGCGGTGAGCCTGACCCGGTCGCAGGCGCCGCAGAACGGCCGGGTCACCGACCCGATCACGCCGACCCTGGACGGCCCGCCGTCGACGAGGAACCGCTCGGCGGGCGCGCTGCCGCGCTCCTCCAGGTCGTCGGCCGCGAGGTCGAACCCGGCGGCAAGCAGGCCCAGGATCTCGTCGGCGGTGACCATGTCCTCGCGGCTCCAGCCGTGCTGGGCGTCCAGCGGCATCTGCTCGATGAAACGCAGCTCATAGCCCTGCTCGAGACACCAGCGCAGCAGCGGGACCGCCTCGTGCTCGTTGAGGCCCCGCATGAGCACGGCATTGACCTTGACCGGGCGCAGCCCGGCCCGGTCGGCCGCGGCGAGCCCGGCGATCACGTCGGCGTGCCGGTCACGGTGCGCGAGCCGTTTGAACGTCTCGGGATCGAGCGTGTCGAGCGAGACGTTGACCCGGTCGAGCCCGGCGGCGGCCAGCGGCTCGGCCAGGCGGGCCAGCCCGATGCCGTTGGTCGTCAGCGAGACCTGTGGCCGCGGCTGGAACTCGGTGGTGCGGGTCACGATGTCGACCAGCTCGCGCCGCAGCAGTGGCTCGCCACCGGTGTAGCGGACCTCGGTGATGCCGAGGCGTTCGACCCCGATCCGCACCAGGCGGACGATCTCGTCAGCCGTGAGGAGCTGGGCATTGGGGAGCCAGTCCAGGCCCTCGGGCGGCATGCAGTACGTACAGCGCAGGTTGCACTTGTCCGTGAGGGACACCCGAAGATCTGTCGCCACCCGTCCGAACGAGTCTCGCAACACGGGGCGTCACCTCCTGTTCGTTCGCCAGAGGGCCCAGCCTACGACGCCCATCGGCAGCCACCCAAAATTGGCCCTTCTCCGCACGACAACACATCCGCGCCTAGATCGATTCCGCTCCCACGCGGCTCAGCGCGGCGCCGTCGGGCGTGGCGGGTCAGGACTCATGCCCCCAGCCTGGCCGCCTGCCAGCTCTCGCGGGCGTGCATCAGCTCGGCCAGGTGCCTCCTGGACCATTCGCAGCCGGCGTCCATGGGTTCGAGGAGGCTGCGGCCGAGGTCGGTGAGCGCGTACTCGACGCGTGGCGGTATCTCGTCGTACGCGGTGCGGGTGAGCAGGCCGTCGCGTTCCATGGCGCGCAGGGACTCGGTGAGGACCTTCGGGGTGATGCCGCGCAGCGGCGTCTGGAGCTCGGTGAAGCGGCGTGGTCCCGACTCCAGGCAGCGGATGATCTTGGCGGTCCACTTGGCGCCGACGCGGATGGGCGCGGCGACGGGTGGGCAGCCGGTGAACATGTCCGGATCGAGCGGCACTCCGTGCTTATCGTCGCATTCGCTACGGGCCTCTGTTGGCATCGTGCCTCGCTCTCTCCGGCCCAGGCTCATCGATCTGGCTTATGGCCGCCATCGTAGGTAACTATCGTTGCGGAAAGCGACAGGTCGCCCTCTACCGTCGGCGTGGCGGCCGGGAAGCCCGGCCGATGAGAGGAGTGCCGGCATGGGCAAGATCGTGGTTTTCGGCGCAGGCGGGCGGGCCGGGCGCCGGGTGGTCGCGGAGGCGGCCGGGCGCGGGCACGAGGTGACGGCGGTCGTACGCGATCCCGGCAGGCACGAAGGCCTGGCACGCGAGGGGGTGCGGGTGGTCGCCGGGGACGTCACCGACGCCGCGAGCGTGGCGGCGGTCGCGGCAGGGCACGACGCGGCGGTCCAGGCGGCGGCGAGGATGGATGTGCCG
Source organism: Nonomuraea sp. 3N208 (assembly GCF_052245935.1). Taxonomy (NCBI): domain Bacteria; kingdom Bacillati; phylum Actinomycetota; class Actinomycetes; order Streptosporangiales; family Streptosporangiaceae; genus Nonomuraea; species Nonomuraea sp. 3N208. The sequence continues at coordinate 157,830 of NZ_JBQQBR010000010.1, forward strand.
TCGGAGGAGTTCTACGCGGCAGCGGCCCGCGCTCTGGTCGAGGGGCTGGCACGGGCGGGGGTGCGCCGCCTCGTGGCGGTCGGCGTCGGCAGCCTGCTGGAGGTCGCGCCGGGGGTCCGGCTGGCGGACACGCCCGGCTTCCCCGACGACGCCCGGGCGTTCTCGCTGGGGCACGCGGCGGAGCTGCCCGCGTACGAGGAGTCGGATCTGGACTGGGTGGTGCTCGCGCCGCCGCCGGTGTTCCTGGACGAGGAGGCGGACCGGACCGGCCGGTACCGGATCGGCGGCGGGCGGGTGCCGGACGCCGCGGCGGGCGAGCCGGTGTTCTCCTTCGCCGATCTGGCGGTGGCGGTGGTGGACGAGGCCGGCGAGGGCCGGCACCACCGTGCGCAGGTCGCCGTGTCCTACTGACGCCTGCTGACTCCTGGGGCCGGACATGGCGGACGCCCGGCCGGAGTCGGCCGGGCGTCCCGGTGCTGCTAGTGGTGGTGACGGCCGATGACCTTGACCCAGTCCGTGGCCTCCGCGGGCTCCAGCCACTTGGCGCCCTCGAAGACCGCGCGCCAGGTGCCCGACGTGCGGGCCGGCACCGTGGTGTGGAAGTAGCCGCTGCGGCCGGTCCTGACCGTCTCGACGTACTCCCACTTGCCGCTGCCGTCCGGCTGGAAGAGGATCACGATCCGTTTCCAGGCGAGACGGTGCCAGCGCTCCTGCGTCTTGCAGGTGTCGGCGTGGTGCACCGACACGAGCCCGCTGATGTAGTCCTCCGCGCACTGTACAGAGAGCTTGCCCTCGAGGTCGATGGGCTTGCCGCGCCAGGCGGGCTCCGGGTTCGCGTCGAACGTCAAGCTCGTGTTGCCGCCGTCGATGTCCGGGTCAACCTCGTCCGCGAGTGCGGGCGAGGCCGCCGTGGCCACCACGGTGGCGCTCAGTGCGGCGGCCGCCAAACCGGCGGCGAGACGTCGCATCTTCACGTGACTTTCCTTCCCCGTGTCAAACGCGCCCCAAGCGGGGCGCGTCATCTGCCAATGACGCGTAAGGGTAAGGAAAAGTTGGGGTAAAGCTGATCACGATTCGGCAACGCCCGCGCGACGCCAAGTAGGTTATTGGGCTATTTGCTGGGATTTGGAGACGTCTGGGGCGTAGTGCCCTGTTCCTGCGTAGCGGACGCGCCAATGCCCGCCCGAGCGGCCCAGGATCGTGCCGGCGAACGCGCCCGCGGCGTCCGTCGTCGTCTCACCGACCCGTTCCCAGTCGGCGGCGTCGTCCCGGCGCCACATGATCTCCAGCGGCTGCTTGTCGAACGGGCCGAAGTCGGTGAGGCCGCGCGGGTCCACCCTCGTGAGCGAGCCGCGCACGCGTACCGCGCCCCTGACGCGCTCGGCCTGCACCTCGGAGAGCTTGGTCTCCCGCTTGAGCTGGAACGACGCGTACTCCGTCACCGTGGTCCCGTCCGTGCCCCGCGCGGTGGCGGTGACGGTCCAGGCGCCCGCCGGGTAGAAGCGGCTCAGACGCTTGTCGGGCAGGAAACGCCAGGTCTCCCAGCCGTCGGCCATGCGGGCGGGCGGGCTCGCCGCCAGCCGCCACACGAGCCTCGGCGGGAGGGCGGGGCCGGCGGCGGGTTGCGTACCGAGCTTGGGGCTCCCGTCCTGGACCGCGGGTGCCCCGCCCTCGATCGGCCGTGGGGCCGGGGCCGCCACACCCTGGACCGGCTCTGATCCCGGGACCGGCTCAATTCTCGGGACCGGTCCCCTTCCCGGGAGCGGCTCCACGTTCTGGATCGGTCCCGCGTTCTGCGACGGCTGACCGGATGGGCCGAGTGAGTGGATCGGGTCGTTGGGCTGGAGCGAGCCCGGCTGAGTGGCGCCCGACGGTGCAGGGACCGGGGCCGATGGCGACGGCGCTGGAATCGAGGGCGACGGGTCGGACGGATCCATGACCGGCGGCTTGGACGCCAGCACCGGCCCCGGTGGGGCGCCCGGCTCGACCTTGACGGTGACGCCGTTCTTGGGCCGCGCTCCCTTGGCGACCACGTCGACCACCAGGCGGACGGAGCCTTGCGCCCCGACCACGGGCTCCGCGGGACGTACGGTGATGGCTCGAATGGCGAGTTCGGTCGCGGCTGTGGACACAGCGGCGGACGCAGGCGCGGGAGGCGCCGTGAGCGCCCCCACCGCGAGCGAGACGAGAAGCAGTCCTCTGGTCATGATCGAGACGGTAGGAACCGGCCGGTAATGACCAGGACCACAACACACGCCCCGAATGGCAAAGCCGGGATCAGCCTCTAACCGCAGCTAGCCGTAGAGCCCTTCGATGACGTCGGCGTACTTCGCGTGGATGATCCGCCTCTTGAGCTTGAGGCTCGGGGTGAGCTCCTCGGTCTCGGCGGTCCACTCGGTGCCGAGCAGCGCCCACTTCTTGACCTGCTGCACCCGGGCCAGCTTGCCGTTCGCGGCCTCGACGGCGGCCTCCACCTCCTTGAGCACCTCGGGGTGCTCGGCCAGCTCGGCGAGCGAGGCGAAGGTGATGCCGCGGGCCTGCGCCCAGCCCGGCGCGACCTCGCCGTCGAGCGTCAGCACGGCCACCGTGTGCGGCCGCCGGTCGCCGTACGCGAGGGCCTGGCCGATCAGTGGGTGCTGCTTGAGGTGGTTCTCGATCTCGGCCGGTGAGATGTTCTCGCCGCCGGCGGTGATGATGAGCTCCTTCTTGCGGTCGACCACCCGGTAGAAGCCGTCCTCGTCGACCGTGCCGATGTCGCCGGTGTGCAGCCAGCCGTCGGCGTCGACCAGCTCGGCGGTGGCCTCGGGGCGGTTGAGGTAGCCGCGGGTGTTGAGCGGGCTGCGGGTGAGGAGCTCGCCGTCCTCGGCGATGCGGATCTCGACGCCGGGCTCGGCCCTGCCGACGGTGCCCAGGCGGTAGCAGGCGGGGCTGTTTCCGGTGAACGCGCCGGTCGTCTCGGTCATGCCGTACACGTCGATGACCTTGAGTCCGAGCCCGGCGTAGAAGCGCTGCACCTCGTCGGGGAGGGGCGCGGCGCCGGTGGCGGTCCACTCGGCGCGGTCGAACCCGATCATGCCGCGGATGATCGACAGGAGGGAGGCGTCGGCCTTCTCGTAGCCCTCCTGGATCTCGGGGGTGATGGTGTGACCGTACTGGCCGGCCTCGACGTACGCCTGACCGGCCTCCATGGCCGCGCGCACGGCGGCCTGCTGCTCCTCCGGCTGGGTGGCGAGCACGGCGAGCAGGCGGGCCATCATCTTCTCCCACACGCGCGGCACGCCGAAGAACATCATCGGCCTGACCTGTCCTAACGTGGCGCCCAGGTTGGCCAGGTCGGTGCAGAAGTGCACGTGGGAGACCTTCAGCAGCGGCAGGTAGAGGCTGAGGATGCGCTCGGCGATGTGCGCGTAGGTGAGATAGGAGATCTGCGTGCCCAGCGTCGGCAGCGACGTGAGCCGGTCCGTGGCGGCGACCTCGTAGAAGACGTTGCCGTGCGTGAGCGGGACGCCCTTGGGCATGCCGGTCGTGCCGGAGGTGTAGAGGACGGTGACGACGTCGTCGGGGGTCACGCCGCGCCAGCGGTCCTCCACCTGGGCGGGGTCGTCGGCCAGGCGGACGCGGCCGAGCTCCAGGAAGTCCGCCCACGTCATGAACCGGTCGTCGTCGGACGGCGCCCCCTCCAGCATGACGATCCTGCGCAGGCCGGTGAGGCGGTCGAGCACGGGCTGCCAGCGGGCCAGCTCGGCGGGGCCGCCGAGCACGGCGTACTTGGCGCCCACGTTCTCGGCCACGAACGCGATCTGCTCGGGGGCGAACGTCGAGTAGACCGTGCAGCCGACGCCGCCCGCGTGCACCGCGCCGAGGTCGGCGAGCACATGCTCGCTCCGGTTCACCATCATCAGCGCCACCGAGTCGCCGGGCTCGAGCCCGAGCGCGGCGAAGGCGGCCGCGATCTCCAAGACCCGCTGGCGCGCCTGCGCGTACGTCAGCGTGCGCCAGCCGTCACCTTCCGGATCGGAATAGGCGGGTGCGTCGGGATGCCGCTCGGCCACCTGCTGGAGCTGCAGGCATACGGTACGGCCGGCAATCTGCTGCTCGATCTCGGCCCGGACCTCGAGGACTTCGGCCATGGCGCGCGCCTCCCGTCAGTATTCACTTGCACGAGTGGGATGCATCGCACCACACGTGCGGGGTAGCGGCAAGACCTTGCAAGCGTCGTTCACGTAGAGTGATCGATCGGATGCGATTCGGGGGTTCATCCATGGCCGGCGGCAGGACGTTCTTCGGGCATCCTTGGGGCCTGGCGACGCTGTTCGGCACCGAGATGTGGGAGCGGTTCAGCTGGTACGGGATGCGCGCCATCCTCGCCACGTTCATGGCGGCGTCCCCGGCCAGGGAAGGCCTGGGCATGTCGCCGGAGACGGCGCAGGCGGTCGTCGGCGTCTACCAGGCGCTGGTCTACCTGGTGGCGCTGCCCGGCGGGTGGATCGCCGACCGCATACTCGGGCCGCGCAGGTCGGTGTTCTGGGGCGGGTTCGTCATCATGCTCGGCCACATCAGCATGGCGATCCCGGTGACCACGCCGTTCTTCGTGTGGCTGGGACTGCTGCTGATCATCTCCGGCACGGGCCTGCTCAAGCCCAACGTCTCGGTCATGGTGGGCCGGCTCTACGACGAGGACGAGGACGGGCGCAGGGACGCCGGGTTCTCGCTGTTCTACCTGGGCATCAACCTGGGCGCGTTCTTCGCGCCAATCGTGGTCGGCTGGCTGGCCGCGGGCGACCGCTGGCACCTGGGGTTCGGCGCGGCCGCGGTCGGCATGGCGCTCGGCCTGATCCAGTACGTGTGGGGCGGCCGGTCCCTGCGCGGCGTCGGCGAGCGGCCCGGGTTGCGCCTGTCCCCCGAAGAGCGGCGCCGCTTCGGCCTGCTGGCGGGGCTGGGGACGGGCGTCGCGGTGGTCGCGCTGGGCTTGTGGGTGGTGACCGGCACGTTCACCATCGACCGGTTCACGATCGTGCTCACGGTGATCATCCTGGCGGTGCCGGTCGCCTACTTCGGCTACATCATGATGGGCGGCCACCATCTCACCGAGGACGAGCGGGACCGGATGAAGGCGTACATCTGGTTGTTCGTCGCTGCGGCGATCTTCTGGATGATCTACGACCTGGCGCCGACCAAACTGTTGTTCTTCGCCGAGCGCCATACCGACCTGTCGCTGTTCGGGGTGCGGATCCAGGCGGCCACGACGCAGTCGTTCAACCCGCTGTTCATCATGATCTTCGTGCCGGTGTTCGCGGCGCTGTGGGTGCGGCTCGGCACGCGGGTGAGCACGCCGCAGAAGTTCGGATTCGCGCTGATCATGGTGGGGCTGAGCTTCGTGGCCATGGCGATCGCGGCCGCGCTGGCGGGGGCCGGGCAGGTGTCGGTGTGGTGGCTGGTGCTGGTGTACGTGATCCAGGTGTTCGGCGAGTTGTCGCTCAGCCCGGTCGGGTTGTCGGTGACGACGAAGCTGGCGCCGGAGGCGTTCAAGGCGCAGATGCTCGGGGTGTGGTTCATCGCGGTGTCGGTGGGTGACGCGGTCGGCGGGCAGACCGGGCGGTTGAGCCGGGTGCTGTCGGATCCCGCGTACTACCTGGTGCTGGCGGTGCTGGCGATCGTGGCCGGGGTGGCGCTGTTCATGTTCACGCGGCGGCTGCGGGTGCTGATGGCCGAGCACTACCACGCCGAGGCCATCCTGTAGATCCCATCGTGTAGACAGGGTGCCGTGTCTCAGCTTCTCGATCTCGTCGGAATCTTCGTCTTCGCGTTGTCCGGTGCGCTCATGGGGGTGCGCAAGCGGCTCGACGTGGTCGGGATGATGGTGCTGGCCGGGATGACCGCCCTGGGCGGCGGCGTGGTGCGCGACCTCATCCTGAACGTGCGGCCGGCCGCCTTCCAGAGCGTCGGCTACGTGCTGGTGCCGGTGGCGGCCACGGTGATCGTGTTCTTCTGGCATCCGCACGTGGCCCGGGTGATGCCGGCCATCCTGGTGCTGGACGCGGCCGGGCTGGGGCTCTTCTGCGCGGTGGGGACGGAGAAGGCGCTGGAGTACGGGCTGAGCCCGCTGCACGCGGCCCTGCTGGGGGTGGTGACGGCAGTGGGCGGCGGGATGTTGCGGGACGTGCTCGCAGGGGAGATCCCGACGCTGCTGTACGACCGCCAGCTGTACGCCGTTCCCGCGATGCTGGGGTCGGGCGCGATGGCGGTGGTCTATTCGTATGGGCTGCACGGGTGGCCGGCGACGCTGGCGGCGGCGGTGCTGGCGTTCGGGCTGCGGATCGCGGCGATGCGCTTCAAATGGCGCGCGCCGCTGGCCAGAGGCATCGGCGAGTGACGGTCGGGGTCTATCCGCTCACACCATTGCGATGAGCGAGTCCGGCGAGCGGGAGGCGCCGCGGGGGCCGTGGTCGCGGGCGGCGCGGAGGCGGGTGACCGCTTCCTCCAGGACCTGGGGCGGCTGCGTGTACGGCAGGCGCAGGTAGCCCTCGAGGGTGCCCTCCAAGCCGAACCACGTGCCGGGCGCGATGCGCACGCCATGGCCGGCCGCCGCCTCGGCCAAGGGAGTGGCGCCGGACCCGGGCGCGATCCGAGTCGCGCCGGACCCGGGCGCGTTCCTGTTCGTGGCAGCGCCGTTGAGGCGTACCCACAGGGTGCCGCCGCCGCGCGGCACCGTGAACGTCCACTCGGGCAACTGCTCGCGCAATGCCGACACCAGCGCCTCCCGTGAGGCCCGCAGGGTGCGGCGGCGCTCGGCGCGGGTCTCCTCCAGCCGGTCGAACAGCCGCGCCACCACCAGCTGCTCCAGCACCGGGCTGGCGATGTCCACGGCCGAACGGTGCACGGCCAGGCGGCGGGCCAGCGCCGCGGTGGTGCGGATCCAGCCGATGCGCAGTCCGCCCCACCACAATTTCGACGCCGACCCGATGCTGATCACGCGGCTGTCGGTGTCGAACGAGCCCATGGGGGATGTGTGCGGCACCTCGTCCAGGGCCAGCTCCAGCCAGGTCTCGTCCACCAGCACCAGCGTGTCGGTACGCCGGGCCGCGCCCACGACGGCGGCGCGGGTGGCGTCGTCCATGAGGGCGCCGGTCGGGTTCTGGAAGTCGGGCATGAGGTAGGCCAGGCGTGCCCCGGACTGGCGCATGGCCCCCGTCAGCAGGTCGGCCTGCCAGCCCTCCTGCGAGATCCCGACCGGGACGATGCGGGCGGAACGCTGCCTGGCCACGTCGATGGCGTGCGGGTAGGTCGGCGACTCCACCACCACCGGGTCGCCGGGACCGACGAGCAGTCCGAGCACGAGCTGGATGGCGTGCTGGGAGCCGGTGGTGACGACGATCTGCTCCGGCCTGGTGGCCAGCCCCCTGGCGGTGTAGCGGGCGGCGATGCGTTCCCTGAGCACCGGCAGTCCCATCGGGTCGTAGCCGTTGCCCATGCCGTACCTGGGCACGTCCTCCACCGCCTCCAGCATCGCCTGCCGGAGGGCCTGCGGTGCCGGCGGGGCGGCGCACTGGAGCTGGACCAGGCCGTCGCCGTCGGTGCCGAGCCACGGGTTGTCCGGCGTGGTGGCCGGGTCGGGCAGGGCCGTCCAGCTGCCCGAGCCCTGGCGGCTCTCCAGGTAGCCGCGTTCGCGCAGCAGGTCGTACGCCGACGTCACGGTGGTGCGGCTGACCTTGAGGATCTCGGCGAGGTGGCGTTCTGCGGGCATGCGGACGCGTACCGGGATCTGGCCGTCCATGATCAGGTTGCGGACGCGGTCGGCGAGCGCGCGGTAGTACGGGCGGGCGCCTGGATCGACGTTGACCAGCCGGGCCACCTGGGCGGCCGAGAGATGCCTCATAAGGCCACTTTTCGTGATTGGCCCTGTTTTGGCAAGCCGATGGCCTGCCACTCTGGGGCCATTATGAGCGAGACGACCGTTGTGAGAGCGAGTTCCCTTCCCGCCCGCCTGACCCGGCTGTACGGCGGGCTGGCCCTGTACGGCCTGGGCATTGGACTGCAGGTGGAGTCCGGGCTGGGCAACGACCCGTGGGACGTGTTCCACCAGGGCGTGGGGATCAGGGTGGGTGTGTCGATCGGCACAGTGATCATCGGCGTCGGCGCGCTGGTGATGCTTCTGTGGATCCCGCTCAAGCAGCGGCCAGGCCTCGGGACGATCAGCAACGTGGTGTTCCTGGGGCTGTTCGCCGACGGTGCGATCTTCTTGCTGCCCACGCCCGCGCATCTGGCGTTCCAAGCTTTGTACGTGGCACTGGGCGTGGTCGCGATCGCGCTGGCGACCGTGCTGTACATCGGCGCCGGCCTGGGTCCGGGACCGCGGGACGGGATCATGACCGGGCTCGTCCGGCTCGGGCTGTCGGTGCGCCTGGGCCGGTTCCTCATCGAGGTCACCGTGCTGGCGGCGGGCTGGCTGCTGGGCGGCACTGTCGGGGTGGGGACGCTGGTGTTCGCGCTGGCCATCGGGCCGCTGACGCAGCTGTTCACCCGCTGGTTCCCGCTGGCACCCGCCGGCCCCCGCTGATGAGCTCCGCGGCCGGCGCCGGACATGACGCGACATGATCGAGTCCGGCCGCGGGACCCCCGTTTCTCCTAGTAGCGTCTATAGGCATGCGGATCGAGGATTACGCCCTCATTGGAGACATGCAGTCGGCCGCGCTCGTGGCCAGGGACGGTTCGATCGACTGGCTCTGCCTGCCCAGGTTCGACTCGCCTTCGTGTTTCGCGGCGCTGCTCGGCGGCGAACGCAACGGTCACTGGTGGCTCGGCCCGACCGGCCGCAGGCACGCCGACCGGCGGCGTTACCGGCCCGACACGCTCATCCTGGAAAGCGAGTGGGACACCTCGACGGGCACGGTCCGCGTCGTCGACTTCATGCCGCCCCGCGACCGCAACCCCGACGTGGTACGGATCGTCGAGGGCGTCTCCGGGACCGTGGAGATGTCCACGGTGCTCAGGGTGCGCTTCGACTACGGCAGGATCGTGCCGTGGGTGCGGCGCAGCAACGGTCACCTGCAGGCGATCGGCGGGCCCGACTCGGCGTGGCTGCACTCCCCCGTGCCGCTCAAGGGCGGTGACTACGCCCACCGCGCCACGTTCACCGTCAAGGAGGGCGACCGGCTGGCGTTCATCTTCACCTGGCATCCCTCGCACGAGCCGATGCCGCCGCAGATCGACTGCAACGACCAGCTCGAAGAGACCGAGGCCTTCTGGGCGGACTGGGTCGCCAAATGCACCTATGACGGGCCGTACCGGGATGCCGTGATGCGGTCGCTGATCACGCTGAAGGCGCTCACGTACTCGCCCACCGGGGGCATCGTGGCGGCCCCCACCACCTCGCTCCCCGAGGACCTGGGCGGGGTGCGTAACTGGGACTACCGCTTCTGCTGGCTGCGAGACGCGACGATGACGCTCGACGCGCTCATCTCGTCCGGCTACCTGGAGGAGGCGGCGGACTGGCGCTCGTGGCTGCTGCGCGCGATCGCCGGCCGCCCGCAGGACCTGCAGATCATGTACGGCGTCGCCGGCGAACGGCGCCTGCCCGAGCTGCGGCTGGACTGGCTCGACGGCTACGAGGAGTCGCGCCCGGTGCGGATCGGGAACGAGGCCGTCAAGCAGCTGCAACTGGACGTGTACGGAGAGGTCATGAACTGCCTCTACGTCTCGCGCACCCGCGGATTGTCGGCCGACGACCGAGCCTGGACCATCCAGCGGCAGCTGCTCGACTACGTGGAGGAGCACTGGGACGAGCCCGACGAGGGCCTATGGGAGGTGCGGGGGCCGCGGCGGCACTTCGTGCACTCCAAGGTGATGTGCTGGGCGGCGCTCGACCGGGGGGTCAAATACGTGGAGCGGTTCGGCCGCACCGGCCCCGTGCAGAAGTGGCGGACGTTGCGGGACATCGTCCACGCGGAGATCTGCGACAAGGGGTACGACCCCAGCCGGAACACCTTCACGCAGTCGTACGGATCCTCGGAACTGGACGCCGCATTGCTGATGATGCCCGTCGTGGGATTCCTGCCCGTCGACGATCCGCGGATGGTGGGGACGGTGGCGGCGATCGAGAAGGAGCTCATGTCGGACGGGTTCGTGCTGCGTTACCCGATCGCCGAGGACAACGACGTGGACGGGTTGCCCGGCGGGGAGGGCGCGTTCCTGGCGTGCAGCTTCTGGCTGGTGGAGGTCATGGCGATGCAGGGGCGGAAGGAGGAGGCGAAGGACCTGTTCGAGCGGCTGCTGGGGCTGCGGAACGATGTGGGGTTGCTGGCAGAAGAGTACGACCCCCGATACGGCCGCTTGGTGGGCAATTTCCCGCAGGCCTTCAGTCACGTGCCTTTGATCCACGCCGCCCGCGCCCTGTCATAGGGCGTAGTAGGTTGCCCTCCCGCACCCACCCGTTGCCCGGCTACGTGGTTGCCTGACGGGAGCCCGCCCCGAAAGGTCCTCGCTGCGCTCGGGCGCCCTTCCTGGGGCGCGCCTGACGGCGCGCTCCGCCTGCGCAGTCGGCCAGCCGACCACTGTATTGGGTCCCGGATGCCCATCTGGGACCCACTAGATTCTCGGCAGCTTACTTGCTTATCCTGTCGCGGCGCTTTTATTCGACGCTTCGGGTAATCGGAAACCCCGCCTCGATCATCTTCCTGACCACTTGCCGGTGAAGCTCCTCGTCATCTACGAGTTCGACAGAGCTGTCCAGGACTTTATAGATGACCAGATCGCCTTCGTTTTGCATATCGCCGACCTGAACTAGCTTATATCGATCAATGGGGGATTCCCATATATATCGCAGATCACTCAATTTCATGGCTCGAAGGTATCGTGTCGACTCCAGTATCCTGGTGGTTTAGAACTGGCGTACGGCGTTCCCCCTGAGTGGGTATGGACGCCCCCGACCTGTAGATCAGGGCGAACTCGACGCCATACTGGACGCCAGCCTTCCAGGGAGACTAGTGATGATCTCCGCGGTCGATTCTGCCGCTGTAGCAGCGTCGCCAGCGATGTGAGTTGCAGCAGCGAATCGCCCCTCTAACGACACCCTCTCTTCAAGGTGAGAACGTCGATGGCCATCTCACCACGTGCGCTCCTGTCGCCCCGTAGACTGCCCTTGTAATGGCCGACCAAAATATCCTCTAGAACATCGATAGTTCTATAGACGGCCAGGACAACTGCCTGCGGGCGGTGATGGTCGCGATCGGGGACCGGGCCTGACCGAACTGAGGCGTCCGCGGGCAGAGCCGCAAACCCTTCTCTCGATATCACTACGACGCCGGGACCAATACCTAGGTAGGCACGGGCGGCTCAGACCTGGAAGAACTCCAGGTGACCGTACCCGGACCAGCCGCCGTTGTCGCCCGTCAAGACGGGCCAGCCCCTATCCATCGCAAGATACGCGGTGTGCGCCTGGTGCAGCGGCACGTCCAGTGGGCGGGAGGCGTGGCGGGACTGGCGGGTGACGCGGAAGATCTCTTGACTGGTCAGGTCCGCCACGACGCAGGAGCGGAATCCGAACAGCCACATGACCTGTGCGGGTTCCGGGTCTCCGGCTATCGCCGCCTGTGCCAGGGCGGTGATGGGCAGCAGCAGTGTGTGGCCGTCCTCGGTGAGCACGTCGAGCGCGGTCCTGGCCTGGGCGCCGTTGTCATCGTCGGCCAGAAGGCGGAGGAGGGCGGTGAGGTCGGCGACGTAGCCGGCGATCACGCGAGGCGAGCCTTCTTCTCCGCGGCGGCCCTCTGAGCCGCGTGCATGCGGGCGCGCATGTCTGCCCTGAGTTGGTCATAGCCTTCCGGGTCGGCGGCGCGGTCCTTCGCGGTGAGGCGGGCGAGGCGCTCGCGGGACTCGCGGTCGGCGTCGATGCGCTGCTTGGCGAGCCTGGCGAGGTATCCGGACACGCTGGTGCCCGCCTGCTCCGCCAGGGCCTTGACCTCCTCGTACACCTCGTCAGGCAGGCTGATCGAGAACTTCTGAGTCATCATCACACCGGGACCATACCAAGTGTTCCCACTCCCGTCCTGGGAGAACAAGCCACGAAGCACCCCACGCGATCGTGGATTCCGGCATCTGCTCGACAGGCGCCAATCTTGGGACAAATCATCTACGCGGTCACCAACGTCAGCCTGCGTCAGCGACTGTGCCCGAGCGGATGCTCGGCAGGGTCAACGCCACCATGCGCGTCCTCCTGATGGGGCCGTTCCCCCTGGGCGCCCTACTGGGAGGCACGCTCGGAGAGACGAGCGGGCTGCGGCCGACGCTCTGGCTGGCCGCCACGATCATCGTCCTGTCCCCATTGCCCGTCACCTGGGCTCTCCGCCGGATTCGCGATGTCGAAGACGTACCGCGCTGGGGCCGGTCCGCGCACGGTTGATCGGCGAGGTCGTCACGGCAGCGAGTTCGGGTGGGGCTTTGGTGTTGGCCGATGGCGCATACACCGACATATCGTTCATCGGCTTGATAGATTTCTTCAGCATGCCCACTCCTATGAAGCGACTGCGGCAAACCCTCGCCATCGGGATGATGCGCGCGGCAAGGGCGGCGAACAGGAGTCGATTAATCCGCACTCTCTTAGGGGGCCGTAGCGTCCGGCGGTTCCCGCTGGTCAACCGGCTTTACCACACGGTGTTCCGGCTGGGCGTCGCGGCCGGCGATCGAGATGTGGAGGCGCGGTACCGAGGTGTCGTCCTGACCGGTCCAGCATGGGACGCGACGATCATGCCGTCGATCTCGGCGGGATATTACGAGGAGTTCGAGGTCAACGTCTTCGAGCGGCTGGCCTCGGTGAGCCGTTCGATAGTCGACGTCGGAGCGAACATCGGCGCCTATGCCTGCACGGGCGCTGCGCGGTTGCCGCGGGACGGCAGGTTGATCGCTTTCGAGCCGGTGCCGGAGAACATCGCCTACCTGCGGCGCAACGTCGAGGGCAACCAACTCGCCGGCCGCGTGACCGTGGAACAGATGGCCATCGGGGCCGGACCCGGCGAGTTGACCGTCTACCTGTCAGGCGAGCAGTCCGGCAAACACTCGGCCGCCTCGGCGAATGTGGGGACGCCTGCCGGTGCCGTCACCGTACCCATGACGTCGATCGACGCCTACCTCGAAGGCAGCGGCCTCGGGCCGCCCGACGTCATCAAGATCGACGTCGAGGGGTACGAGGGCTTCGTACTCCAGGGTGCGGCTCAGACCTTGACTTCGGCGCCGACGCTGCTGTTCGAGCTGCATCCCGAGCTCCAGGCGAACTGCGGCGGCGACGCGGGCGAACTGCTCGACCTCGTTTTCGCCCACTACCGCTGGATTCTCCTGGTGGACGAGCTGAACAACGTCCTGCGGCCGTGCACGCGAGCCGACCTGGACACCCCCGGCATGATCGGCCTCTACCGCTCCAATCTCGTGGCCATCGGCCGCCAGGAACACCTGGACGCGGTCCGGCCATGGCACGACCTCTAGCCGCCGCGCCGTTTCATAGCGAATACGAGGAGCAGTTCATACCCTCGAACCATGCGACCGCGTCTGCAAGTGACCTCCGTGACGATCGGAACATCACAACCGCGCGAGCTTGCGCGTTTCTATGCCCAATTGCTGGGGCTGCCCGTCACCACAGAGGAAGGCCCGGCACCAGACGAGCCTGACGAGGCCGGCTGGGCGCAGATCCGTCAACCGACGGGCGCGGCCGCACTCACGCTCAACTTCGAGTACGAGCGCTGTTATGCCCGCCCGATGTGGCCGAGCGTGCGCGGGGAGCAGACCGCCTCGCAGCATCTCGACATCGCAGTCGACGATCTGGATGCGGCAGTGGAGTGGGCCGTGGGATGCGGTGCGGTTCTGGCCGAGTTTCAGCCGCAGGACGACGTCCGCGTGCTCCTGGATCCCGACGGGCATCCTTTCTGTCTCTTCCGTTGACGATTCAGACCTGGAGGAACTCCAGGCGCCCGTACCCTGCCCAGCCGCCGGCGTCTCCCGTGAGGACGGGCTGCCGGTCAAGGTCCGATGTGCACGTAGGGCGCCCAGAAGATCGGGAAGCCGGGGCGGCGGTCGCGCAGGGAGCGGACGGCGGCGTGCAGTGCGGCGGCCGCGCCGTGCGGATGCGGCTCTCGGGTGCCGCCGGCCGTGAGCATCGCGTACACCTGGTCCACCACGGCCGGGGCGTGCACGTCGCTGATCGGCCAGAGCGTGCCGATCACATGCGGGAACCCGGCGAGCTGGACGGCGGAGGCGATGCTCACCGCCTCATCGGTCAGCACGGCCCCGCCCCGCGAGGTCTCGCACCCGCTCAGGAACGCCAGCTCCGCCTGGCCGAGGCGGCGAGCGGCCAGCTCGCGCACGGTCAGCGGCCGGTCGTGCAGGATCAGCCTGGCGTGAGAGGGGTCGTGCAGCCGCTGGGCGGCGTGGCAGGCGAAGTGCACCCAGGCGCTGTCGTCCAGCGCCGCGAGCACCTGCTCGCAGGTCGCGTCGTTCTCCGTCAGCTCCCGCGCGCCGGGAAGCCACCGCCTGGCCGCCTCCAGCTCGCGGACCACGCCCTGCAGCGCGGCATCGCCGGGCACCACCGGGACGCCGACCAGCAGGACGCGTCGCTCGGCCCGCGGCCCGGACTGCCCGCGGGCGTGGATCAGCGCCCGCAGCGTGGGCGTGTAGCTGGAGATGACCAGGTCCAGCGCCGATCCGGCGGCATGCAGCGGCAGCAGGGTCAGCGGGCCGGTCGGGCACCACCAGATCCGGTGCTGCGGGCCCAGTGCCTCCAGCACCGGGCCGGTGACGTGCGCCCACAGCCAGTCCAGGCAGGAGACGACCTCGTCGACGGCCTTGCCGCGCAGGGCGTCGACGAACCGGTCGGCCTGGTCCTGGGCCGCGGCGGCGGTGCAGGCCAGCGGGGCGATCCGCACGCCGTCCGTGGTCACGAGCAGCGCGTCGCAGCCGTACCGGCTGACGTTCACCACCACGACGGGGCCGTCCTCGGCGGCGACCCGCAGGTCGGCGGCGCGCGGCGGGCGCAGGAAGCCGGCCAAGCCGGGCAGCGTCCTGATCTCCTCCAGGATCTCGCGGCGGCGCCGCGCCAGGGTGTGCCGGTGATCCAGAAGCCGGCGCCGATCGGGACCGCGGTCGCCGGGCATGCCCGGGAGGCCTGGGGTGCCGTGACCGCCGGACAGGGTCAGGTCGTCGTGCAGATCCATCCGCTCGGCCGCGTCCAGCTCGTCCTGCACCTCTCCGAACCGGTCGGCGAGTCTCGGCGCGGCCGCGCGCAGCTGATCGTGGGCGGCGCGGTCCCCGATGACCTGGGCGAGCATGACGCCTCTGCCCTGTTCGAGCAGCTCGAGCGCCCTGCCGGCGTCGCCGGTTCTGATGGCCGCCGCGGCGGCGTCGCGGGCCAGGCTCTCGTACTCACCCAGCACCCGCTCCTGGTCGGCGCGGCCCAGCCCACGCCAGGCCGCCTCGTCCAGCGCGGCCACCGCGACCGCGAACCCCTCGACGGCCTCGCCGGCCAGGCCCGCCTCCATGGCGACCTCGCCCCAGCGCTTGCCCACCGTCGCCCGCCAGTCGGCCGAGGCCGTCTCCACCTGGGTGGCCTCGCGGTAGCGGGCCAGCGCCTCGTCCCGGGCGATCTCCGCCCGGGTCAGCTCCCACTGTTCGACAAGGACTTCTGCCAGGTAGTACAGCGCGATCGACCGGGTCGCGTCGCCCGGCGCCGACGTCTCGACGGCGGTGCGGGCGGCGCGAGCGGCTTGCAGGAGCGTCCTGGGCTTGCCGGTCAACGCGTAACGTGTGCGAAGCGCCAGACCCAGCCCGTTATAGGCGAGGGGACCGCCCGGCGGGTCCGCGTTGATCGCCTCCGTGAAGAGCGTCACCGCCTCGTCCAGGTCGGGCGTCAGCTCCACCCGGCGGTCCCCGCGCAGCAGTTTCCTCCACGGGCCCTTCTCGGCGGCCGGGTCCAGCAGCCGCCTGATCGCGGCCGCCAGCTGAGCCCGGGGCTTCTCCTCCGACGTGGAGCGCAACAGCAGCGTGGTGGCCAGGTTGACGGTCGCGAGGGTCCGCGTCCTGGTGCGGGCCGGGGCGGCATCGCGGGCGCGGCGCAACACGGCGATCGCCTCGTCGATGTGCTCGTCCGTCTGCATGAGCACGGTGCCGAGGCTGTTGAGAACGCCGGGCCCTTGGATGTTTCCCGGCTGAACCGTTCCCACGGCCTCACGCAACAGCCCGTCGGCTTCCTCCCGCGCCGCGCTCTGCCCGGTGAACCTGTAGCGCTCGATCAGCACTTCGGCGAGATTCGCCAGATAGCCAGGCCGGTACGGGCTGGACTCCGGTGTGGCGGCCACCGCCTCGCGCAATGCCTTCGCCGCCTCGTCGGAGTCCTCACCCTGGCGGGTCGCCCGGTAGCGTTGCTCCAACGCGCCGCCCAGGTTGGCCAGATACAGCGCATAGTTCGGGTGCTCGCGAGCGGTCAGGGAGACGGCCGCGCGATCACTGTCGATCGCGGCGTTGAGATCGGGCAGCTTTCCCGTCAGCTCATACCTGAAGAACAGCGCTGAGCCGAGGCCGGTGTGAGCCATGGCCCGTTCGGGATGGTCCGGCGCGGCGGCCAGGGCCTGCCGGTAGCTGGCGATGGCCTCGTTGAGCACGGTCAGGCCGGCGCCGAGCCGGAACTTCAGCATTAGCCCGTTGCCCAGGTCCGAGTGATACATCCCGGCGTTGTCGTCGTCCGGCCTGGCCGCCGCGACCCCGCGTCGCAGGGCGTCGATCATGTCGTCGAGGTCCTCGTACGTGCCGCTGAACTCCATGCGCAGGCCGAGGACGCCGCCGAGCGTCAGGTGCAGTTCGGCCGAGGCCGGGTGGCCGGGCGGTGTCTGGGCCACGGCCTGGCGCAGGACCTCGACCGCCTGATCGGCACGCTCCAGGCGGCCTGATCGGCGCACGTCCTCGATCAGCCTGCCGCCCAGGCCCGCGAGGAATTGGGAGCGGGCTTGCGGGCCGGAGGGGAAATCGGCCATCGCGCGGCGAACCTGCTCCCACTGCTCAGGCGGGATGACGGGAATCTCGTCCTCGTGCAGAAGCACCCCGACGAGCAGCTGAATCTCCTGTTTGACGGGTTCGGGAGCCTGCGCGTACCGCTCCCGGATGACATGGAGCGCTTCCTTCAGCTCCGCGGCGCGCTCCGGATCGTCGTTGGCCATCACCAGGGCGCTGGCCAGCTTGGCCAGCCGCCACAGGTAGGCGTAGTGGTCCGGATCCGTGTCCCGCACGGACGCGCGTAACGCGTCGATGCCGTCGAGCAGGTGCCGCCTGTCGCCCGCGGTCTCGTAGCCGAGCACCAGCGCCATGCCGTAGTTGGCCAGCACCAGCGGCTTGTCCACCAGGTCGCCGCGCAGCGCCGACGCGTACAGCTCCAGCACCTCCTCCAGGCGATGGCCGGCGACCTGCCGGTGATTTCCCAGCACGGCCGCAAGACCTGCTTGGGCCTCGGCCAGTTCCGGCTTTCCCGCCAGGGCCGCCACCGCGCGGCGGTGCAGGGCGATCGCCTCGGTCAGGTCCGTCTCCTGCCCGAGCAGGTCGAAGCGCATGCTCATCGCGTTGCCGAGGCCGGTGAGCAGCAGCGGATCGGGGTCGCGGGCGATCTCCCTGTGGTAGGCGGCAATACCGGACTCCAGCTCCCGCAGGTCATGGGTCTGCAGGAACCTGGCGATGTGAACCTCGGGGTTCATGGTCTCCTCCGCCATCTGAAGAAGCCGAACGCGGTCAGTGCGAAAGCCATCACGCCCAGCGTCGCCACGATGACCGGCTTGACGTTTTCGGGAACGGGCACGCGGTAGCCCAGTGCCTGAATCGCGGCCAGGACCATGAGCAGCATCCCGACCACGGCCGTCTCCAGCACGCGGAACCGCTCCCAGCGGCGCTCGGTCTGCTCCGCCCTGCGCTGTAACCGCTCCGCCATCACCTGGTCGACGATGGCGCCGATCTCGCGGGCGCGTTCCCGCGTCGCCTCGGCGTAGGCGAGATCGTCGTCCAGGCGCATGCGGAACCAGTCGGCCAGGTCCAGGTCGTCGCCCAGGCTCTGCTCCCGCATGTTGTGCCGGGCTATCTCCACGGTCGTCCGCATCTCCCGCAGCCTGGTCAGGGTCCAGATCAGCCCGGCCTCGGCGGTCTGCCGGTCCGCCAGCTCGCGCCGGGCGGCCGCCAGATCGCCGCCGTCGAGCGTCTTCAGCAGGGTCTTCACCTGTTCGTCCACGCGGTGGCGGGCGGCGCGGAAGTCCTGGCCCTGGTGGTAGACGCGCAGCTCGTAGCGGAGCTTGGCGGCGTGCATGAGGTGCCGCACCAACGGCGGCATCCGGTCGTCCCCCCGCGTCCAGACCCACGCGTCGAGCTTGGGCTCGAGCTCGCGCGGCGCCAGCATCGCGAACGTCCGCCGGCCGCGCTCGTCGTCGTCGAAGCCGACCTCCCACACCGCCACGCCTCTGACCGTCGTCATCCGGCCCCGCGGGTACGGCTCGGGCAACGCCGCCAAGACCGCGTTCGTCCGCCGCCCGGTCGGCGCGGTGCGCGGATAGGCGACGAACACCCGGCATTCGCCGATGGCCCACATGCCGGCGTCACCCGCGCACTCGCGCCACAGCCCGTTCAGCTCCCGCCAGGTCCCGCCCGTCAACGCCACGCTCAAGCAGCGGACGTCGCGTTCCCGGCGCAGCAGCGCCTGCCGCCCGAGGTCCCCGTCCGCGGTGCGCACCTCGACCTGTCCGCTGTGCGTCACGGGCATGTCCAGCCGGTCGCCGAGCGCGTCCCAGATCCCGCGCAACCGCCGTTCGTGCTCCCCTGCCTCGGGGCCGCTCGCGGTGGCGAACACGTGGACGATCAGAGCGGGGTTGGCCAGGTCAGCCGGCTCCATCGGCGTCCTCGGCGTCGGGGGTCAGGGCGTGGATCAGCTCGTTGACCCGCTCCCGCAGTTCCTCGGGCATCGGCACCACCGGCTGGTCGCCGTACCAGGTGCTGATCCGCATCGGCCCGGCCAGCTCCAGGTGGCCGAGTTCGGCCGCCACGTCGCCCGAGGATCCCATCCTGTCGATCACCACGGCCACGTCCGCCCAGTTCGCCGGCGGCATCGTCCACCATGTCAGCGCGTCTCGCAGCAGCTTGACCGCCTCACCATGCGCCCCCACGCGTCTCCCCTCCGTCGCCAGGTGGCTCCACAAGGTCATCGGTTCACGGAGACAGGCCGTTGCACTCCGAGGTCTGCTGAGATGAGCACGACTAGGTCTCACGTTCACAGTGACCTCTCAGCATCCCGGCAGACGCCGATCTCCCAGCGTTCATGTCCGCTTCATCCGGTTCCGCCACGCTCCCGCCGTAGCCGGAGCACCCTCCTTTCCGGCGGGACGGAGAACACGAAGTCATGGGCCACGGCCATCATCATGATCACGACCACGATCACGAGCTCCCGAACGAAGGGGACACCGCGGCCGCGCGGGATCTTGCCCTTCCAGACAGCGAGCTGTCGCCGGGGCAGGTGTCCCGGCGGCGGATGTTCCGGCGGGCGGGGCTGCTCGGGGCCGGGCTCACAGCCGCCGGCGTGCTGGGGACGCCGGATACAGCGGCGGCTGCGGACGGTGACCAGCAGATCGCCGGGCGCGGGCGGGAGCCGAAGGACGGCTACCTGTGGCTGGCCGGCGACCACCACATCCACACCCAGTACAGCTCGGACGGCATCTACCGGGTCATCGACCAGGTACGGCACGGCAACGCGTACGGGCTGGGCTGGATGGTCATCACCGACCACGGCGGCGCGACGCACGCGAAGATCGGCGTGGACAAGGTCAACCCGGACATCGTGGCCGCCCGCGAGGCCGTCAAGGACACGCTGGTCTTCCAGGGGCTGGAGTGGAACATCCCGGCCGCCGAGCACGGCACGGTGTTCGTCGCCCCTGGCCAGAACGAGGTCTCCACGCTCAAGGAGTTCGAGAACTCCTTCGACGGGTCGGTGAAGGGCGCCGGGTCGAACACGCCGCAGAACGAGGCCCTGGCGATCGCCGGGCTGAACTTCCTGGCCGAGGCCGTCCGGCGGCGGCGGGTCCCCGACGCGTTGTTCCTCGCCAACCACCCGTCCAGGAAGGGCCTGGACTCGCCGCACGAGGTCCGCGGGTGGCGGGACGCGCAGCCGTCGATCGCGGTCGGCATGGAGGGCGCGCCGGGCCACCAGGCGGCGGGCATCGCCAAGCCGAACGGGCCGGGCGGCGGGCGCGGCTACTACGACAGCAACCCGGGTGCGGACTCCTTCCCCGGCTACCCGGCCGAGAGCTACAAGACGTTCGGCGGGTTCGACTGGATGACCGCCACCGTGGGCGGGTTGTGGGACAGCCTCCTGGCGGAGGGCAAGCCGTGGTGGATCACCGCGAACTCCGACGCGCACTGGGTGCACGCCGACACCAGCGACCGCGGCCCGGGCAGCAATTTCAACGCCAACGGCAAGTACGAGGACCCCGTCTACAAGGGCGTGGCGAACTTCGGGTCCGGCGACTTCTGGCCCGGCTACTACAGCCGGACGCACGTCGGCAGCCAGGGCTTCGCCTATCGGGCCGTCATGGACGGGCTGCGGGCCGGGCGGGTCTGGGTCGACCACGGCGGGCTGATCAGCGGGCTGGTGGTGCGGGCGCGGGCGGCCGGGACCGGGCAGCGCGGGGTCACCCTCGGCGCCACCCTGCACGTGCGGCAGGGGGCGCGGGTCGAGCTGGCCATCGAGATCACCCTCGCCGGGCGGCCGAACTGGGCGCAGGTCGTGCCGACGCTGGCCCGGGTGGACGTCGTCCAGGGCGATGTCACCGGCCCGGCCGCCGACAAGGACGCCTTCACCACGCCGAACACGAAGGTCGTGCAGTCGTACGAGGTGAACAAGAACAGCGGGACCGTGACGTTCACGTACCAGCTGGGCGCCATCGACCGGCCGGTGTACGTGCGGCTGCGCGGCACCGACGGCAAGCGCAGCGCGCCGGGCCTGCTGGGCGCGGCCGTGGACCCGCACGGGCCGGCGATCGACGTGTACGGCGACGCCGACCCGTGGAACGATCTGTGGTTCTACAGCAACCCGATCTGGGTGCTGCCGCGCCGATGATCCTCGGTATCGACGCGGGGTCGCGAACCCTTCAGGAGGCCGAGCACCTGCTGCACACTGTGGCGCAGGTGCTCGGCCTGCCGGGCGACGCCATCGGATGCACCCATTTCGTCCCGGCGGACGCGGCGGGCGGCGACCCGCACGTCGCGTGCTCGCTGGCCGTGCCGGAATCGGCCGCCGAGTCGATCGCGGGGTCGGTCGCCGAGTCGGTCGCGACGGCCGGCGCGGAGTCGATCGCGGACGTGTCGTGGGTGCTCGGCGATCGCCGGGCCGGGCCGCTGGCGGGCGGGGCGGCGCTGGCGGCGGCGGAGCACGAGACGCGGCGGGGCGGGCGGGTGGTCGCCTATCCCGGCCGCGACCTGCTCACGGGCACCGTGAGCGTGGGCGAGCTGCTCGGCAGGTCCGCCATCCAGCGAGTGACGGTCCTCGCCTCCCCCGACCCGCCCAGTGACGACGTGCTGGTGGTCACAGCCGATCATGTCAGGCCGGTGTGGCGGGACGGCTTGATGACGCTGCTGGCCATGCCCGCCGCCGGCGGGCGCATCGCACCGGCCGAGGTGCCGAACCCCACACCCTGCTGCGTGGACCATGCGTAGATCCTCTTTACGGCACGGAAATCCGGCTGCGGAGACGATCCCTCCTGGCGCTCGCCGCTACCTAGTACGTGAAGCGGCACGGTTCTGCGGCGACGCCACGAAGATCACCCATCAGGTGACGGGCGAGCTCGGCGACCTGGCCGAAGGCACCCGGGTCCTGGTACGCGGCCAGGGAACGGAGGCAGGCGACCGGATCACGGCCGAGCGGGTGGGTATTACGCCCGACACCATGAGGCTGCCGGAGCTACCGGACCTGGGCGGGCGGTTCGGACACCCTGACGAACGGCGCCGCCCCCGAGCCTCCATTGGACGTGCCGGACCGGCTGCGTGAGCGGCTGCCGGAGCCGGGGGACGGGATCCGGGACCTACCGGGACCTCCCAAGGGGTTGTCGGACGAGCTGTTCGACGGGCTCGGCTGCGACGCCGACGCGATCGCGGGCACGGCGGTGTACGGGATCGGTGCCTAAGGTCAGCGAGGGCCCTAAGGTCAGCGAGGGCCGGCGCCGCCCTCGCGTGCCTCCCGCATCTTCCCCGTGGCGATGAAGTCCACCGCGATCCGGTAGAAGCTGACGATCGATTCGCCGGCTTCCACCCCGTCACGAAACTGCTTGCGTATTTTCGCGAACGGGAAGGCCGTGGTGCCATCAGGAAGGAGCACGCCCCATGCGTCATCGTCAGATTTGTGCCAGCTACCGCCCGTGGCAGCGATGACGCATGCGCCCAGGAACGAGCCGAGCACACCGACCAGGCCGCCGATCCGCTCCAGGTCGAAGTCCGGCCGGGAACGCTGCCGCTCGATGAAGCCCTCGACCCACTCGACGGACTCCGGGTTGAGACCGAAGCTCACGTCACTGAGAGGTCCGAGCTGGTCGATCGCGAGGCTGACGTTCGCCTCGATCTGCTGCAGTTCCTGTTCGTGCACCTGAGGATGGTGACACCAACCCGCAAAGCCGATCAAGCCGGTTTCGGGCCCACCGCATGCGGTGGTCGATCCCGACCCGCCGGCCGGGGTCAGCGCGGGCCGGTCAGGCGGCGCTCGCCGGCCGTGGTGAGGACGAACACCTGCCAGTTGTAGTACACGTAGTAGTTCTTCGCGTCCCGCTTGATCTGGCGGGCGTGCCGGAGGATGGCGTCCACGTACGCCTGCGAATGGTTGTAGGCGTACAGCGCCCGCCGGTAGTTGCCCGGGGCGCCGCTGACGCGCAGGTAGTTGGCCGCCGCCATGACGGCGTCCTGGTGATCGTGGACGTCGCCGCCCATCCCGTACGCCTTCCACGTCCCGGGCATGAACTGCATGGGTCCCTGGGCGCCGGTGTGGCTGGCGGACCTCACCCGGCCGAACTTGGTCTCGGCGAACATCACCGCCGCCAGAACCTCCCACTCCACCCCGAATCGGCGCTCGGCCTTCTTGAAGTAGCCGAGCAGCTCGGCAGCGGGGCGGGGCGGGGCGACCTTGAACGTGGCGGACGGCTTGACGGGGTGGGCCAGGGCGAGCAGCCCGCGGATGGCGGTGGTGTTGTCCTTGGCCTGGGCGGCGAGTGCGGCGGGCAGGCGGGCGAAGGCTTGGGAGGCGACCTCGGGGTTGCGGGCGGCGTGGCGGTAGATGCGCTGCTGGTAGAGGGCCAGGAGCTGGACGTCCTGCGGCGGCTCGCCCTTCTTGGACCAGCGGTCGATGGCGGCGTGCAGCGCGGTGGTGGTCTTGCGCAGGGCCGCGGCAAGGCGGGCGGCGTCCTTGGGGACGGCCGCGCCGGGGGCGGGGAGGTCGTCGGCTGCGGACGGGCTCGCCGTCGTGCTGGGAGAGGGCGTCGCCGGCGACGACGCCGCGTATCGGCTGCTCCCGGACGCGCCAGCGTACCCTGCGGGGGTCGCGTCGCCGCAGGAGGCGAGGCAGGTGAGGACCGCAGCCGCGGCTACGGCGCGGGCGGGGCGTCGTGGACGGTTCAGGCGTTGGCGTTCCTCCATGGTCGGCCAACCTACCCGAGTGCGCGCGTGAAGGCGCCGAGGGCGGCGAGCGCTCGCGACATTCGCCTGTGCGTCATTCGGATCACCGCGCATTTTGGGCGGCCAAGATTTTCACCGTCGGAGGGCAGGTGTTCGCGCGAGGGGAACCACCGGGCCACATGGGCCGATCATGGTGCTGCGCGGCACCCTGAAACGGAGAAAGCACATGACCCACCCCTCGCTCGGCCGCCGCACGTTACTCCAGGCGGCCGTCGCCGCGCCCGCCGGCGCCCTGCTCAGCGCCGCCCCGGCGCACGCAGCGACCGGCGGCACCGCCGGCAGGTACGACCGGGACAACCCTCGGTTCACCGTCGGCGTGCTGCCCGACACGCAGTACCTCTTCGACGAGGACCGCTCCGATCCCGCCCCCGTACGCCAGACGTTCCGCTTCCTCACCGGAGACGAGCGCGAGAGCAGGAACATCGCGTTCATGACGCACCTGGGTGACGTGACCGAGCACGGCACCGAGGACGAGATCGGCCTGGCCAGCGACGCGTTCAAGGCCATTGACGGCAAGCTGTCCTACAGCGTGCTCGCCGGCAACCACGACATCCGGTCCGCTACCGACGACCAGCGCGGCGACAGCGCGTACCTACGGGCGTTCGGCCCGGCCAGGTATGCCGGGATGCCGACGTTCCGCGGCGCCTCGCCCGACGGCTACAACAGCTACCACGTGCTGGAGGCAGGCGGGATCGGGAGGCAATGGCTGGTGCTGGCGCTGGACTGGCGTATCTCGGACAAGGGCCTGCAGTGGGCGCAGGGCGTCATCGACGCCAACCGCACGCTGCCCGCCATCCTCACCACGCACGACCTGGCCTGGGCCGACGCGTCGGGCAAGGCGGCGCTGTCGCAGTACGGCCAGCGGCTGTGGGACAGGCTGATCCGGCGCAACGACCAGATCTTCCTGACGCTCAACGGTCACTACTGGCCGCCCGGCCGGACGGTGCTCAAGAACGACGCGGGACACGACGTGCACGTGCACATCGCCAACTACCAGGACCGCTACTACGGCGGCGCGGGCATGGTCCGCCTCTACGCCTTCGACCTGGTGCGGAACGTGATCGACGTGGAGACCCTGTCGCCGTGGCTGCTCGATCGCGACCCGGAGGACCGCACGCTCCTGGAGGCGGAGAACCTTGAGCTGACCGGGCCCGTGGACCGCTTCAGCATCGAGATCGACTTCGACGAGCGGTTCGCCGGGTTCGCCCCGCGCACCCTGCCCCCGGCCCGGCCGGCGAAGGCCGTGATGCCGAGGGGGACGGTGGCGTACTGGCGGTTCGACGGCGAGGGGTTCGGCGGCGCGGGCACGGACGGCGCGACCGTCCCCGCGGGCGCGGTCGTCCGCGACCTCACCGGCGGCGGCAACGACCTGACCACGGAGCTGCTGCACGCCAGCGCCCCTGAGGTGCTGAAGTGGTCGGCCGAGCACCACGAGGGCCAGCCGGCCCACGCCAGCCTGCGCTTCGACGGCGGCAAGAGCCCGGACCGGGGCGCGGTGCTCAGGTCGTCCACCGCCGCACCGATCAACAGTATGAAGTTCGAGTCCGGGTACACGATCGAGGCGTTCATCAAGCTGCCGGACCCGTTCGCCGGCGACCACGCGTGGATGGGCATCCTGAGCTGGGAAGGCCGCAGCGGCGACGCGGGCAAGACCAGCGGCTGGTCGCCCGAGGAGCCGACGTGCAGCCTCAACCTGTCGCCCGAGCGGTTCCTGCAGTACGTCGTGTACCCGACCGACCGGGACGCCGACCCCACGTCGTGGAGCCACTCCCTGCCGGTCGGGCGCTGGACGCATGTCGCGGTCGTCAACGACGCGCGGCGGACCGTGATGTACGTGGACGGGTCGAAGATCGCCCGGAATCCCACCCAGCCGTCGACGGGCATCTCCACGCTGGGCAGGCCGTTCGCGATCGGGGGCACCCAGTTCGCGCTCAAGTACGGGCAGGGTTATTACGGCTGGATCGGTGACGTGCGGATCGTGGCACGGGCGCTGCGGCCGAGGGAGTTCCTGACGCCGTACGCGTGATGCCCGGGGGCTCACCGGCCGCCGGCCGGGCCGCCCTGGGCCCGTAAGGCCCGGGGCGAGGCGCCCAGTTCGCGGCGGCAGGCCTTGTTGAACGCCTGCAGGTCCGGGATGCCCACGGCGGCGGCGATCGCGGGGATCGCCAGCGTCGACTCGCGCAGCAGGTGCAGCGCCCGGGCCAGGCGCCGGTGGCGGATGTAGCCGACGACGGTGTGCCCGGTGTGCGCGCGGAACAGCCGGGTGAGGTGGTTGTGGGAGACCCCGGCGGCGCGGGCGACGCCGGGCACGGTCAGCGGCGCGGCCAGGTCCGCCTCGATGTGCTCGATCGCGGCCGCCACGACGGCGTCCGCGCTGCCGGCCACGGGCAGCCCGGCCACCCGCCAGAGCACCGTCCACACCTCGGCCGAAGCGCGCGCCCGGGTGTCGGGCACGGCCGCGATGGCCTGCCGCAGCGAGGCCGCGATGAGGGGAGCCTGGTCCCCGGCGTCGCGCATGACGGCCACGTCGCGCCGCTCGCCCGCGCCGGGCAGGCGGAAGTGGGCGTACAGGTGCTCCGACCTGCCCCGGTAGTGGTAGTGCACCTCGGCGCCCGGCGGGATGAGGCTGACGTGGCCGGGCCTGATCGGGTGTGTGGTGCCTTCGAGCACCAACTCGGCGGTGTAGCCGTACAGGTGGAGTTGCCACAGGTCGGGCAGTTTGAACACGTCGTGCGAGCTGACGACGCCGTGCACGCCGACGCCCGCTCCTGCCACGGCCGGCGGGTCGGACAGGGCGAGGGTGACTCGGTGCATAGATGCATATATAGGTGAAAACAGACCACTAGTCGATGATTACAACCCATTACATGACATATGCGTGATCATACGTTTGTGGCATGCGAACCACTTTGCTGACTTCGGCGCAGGTGGCCGGGTTCGTGGCGGCCGGCTACCTGCGGCTCGACGGGGTCGTCCCGGACGAGCTGAACGAGCAGGCGATCGACGTGCTGGAGGCGGGCATCGCCCCGGTGCCGTACGGGACCCCCTTCGACGTGGCCTTCCCCGATGGGTCCTTCGCCCGCCGGCTGGTCGAGGTGCCCGCGGTCGCCGGAGCCCTGCGCTCCCTCGTCGGCCCGGACCCGACCGTCGACCACCACGCCGTGCACGTACGCGAGCCGCGCGGCGGCGAGGCCCAGCCCCTGCACGCCGACGCCATCATCGACACCCGCATGGACGCCTTCGACGTGCAGTTGATGTACTACCCGCGTGAGGTGACCGCTGACATGGGCGGCACCCTGGTGGTGCCTGGCAGCCACCTGCGCCGCACCAACGAGAGCGACACCGGCCGCTACCAGAACCTGCGCGGGCAGACGCGGCTGACCTGCCCGGCCGGGACCGTGATGCTGCTGCACCACGGCATCTGGCACGGCGGCCGGCGCAACGACAGTGACCAGCGCCGGTACATGTTCAAAATCCGTTTCAACCCGACCGTGCCGCAGGTGCGTCTCTGGGACACCTCCGACCTGGCCGACCCTGCCGTGGTCGCCGAGCTGAGCCGGCGTTTCCCCTGGTACGAGCCGGCGACGGGGCGCCTGGAGGTCCACAACCGGGTGCGCCTGTGGCGGGCGATGACCGCCGATCCGACCTTCGACGTCGACTACTGGACGACACGTGTGAACAACCGCCCTGGGAGGGCCGTCGCATGAAGCAGCAGGTCCTCGTTCTCTACCTGGCCACCTCCGCGCTCGACGCCGCCGTGGTGGGCTGGTCCTCCTATGACGGCACCGGGCGTACCCATCCGACCGCGGGGGACGGTGACGAGCCGCCGTACGAGACCGGGGTGGACGCCCTGCGGGACGGCTGGCGGCTGTTCCAGGCGTCGCAGCTCATCCCGCCGTATCCCGGGAGCGAATACGACACGTCGTTCCTGAAGCACGAGTTCTTCTTCGAGAAGCTTTCTTGACCTGCACCTCGCCCTGAAGGCCGAGGGCTTTCTGCGGCTTCATGGTAAGGCAGCGAACCCATGCCTTATCGTGTGGATCGCCCAGGAAGGTCAGGGAAAGGAGCGGGATGCCGGATGTCCGCCCGCTCCGGTCCGGCGATCCGGAGTGGATCGGCGGTTACCGGCTCGTCGGCGTACTCGGCTCCGGCGGGCAGGGGACGGTCTACAAGGCGATCGGCGACGGTGGGCGTGAGGTCGCCATCAAGCTGCTGCACAGCCACCTGAGCGGGGACGACGACATCACGAAGGGCTTCCTGCGCGAGGTGGAGGCGGCACGGCGAGTGGCGGCGTTCTGCACGGCGGCCGTGCTGGACGTCGGCACGCTGGACGTGCGGCCGTACATCGTCAGCGAGTACGTGGCGGGCGACACGTTGCAGCAGCTCGTCCGGTCGGCCGGGCCGCGTTCTGGAGGGGCGCTGGACCGGCTGGCGATCTCGACGTTGACCGCGCTGGCCGCGATTCATCAGGCCGGGATCGTGCATCGGGACTTCAAGCCGGGGAACGTGCTGATGGGCCCCGAGGGGCCGATCGTCATCGACTTCGGGATCGCCAAGGCGCTGGACGCCACCACGCTCGTGTCCGAGCCGGTGGGGACGCCGGCGTACATGTCGCCTGAGCAGTTCGAGGGCAGGCGGATCGGGCCGGCGGCGGACATGTTCAGCTGGGCCGGGACGATGGTGTTCGCCGCCACCGGACGCCTGCCCTTCGCTGGGGAAACGGTCCCGGCCATCATGAACGCCATCCTGACCGGCACCCCTGAACTGTCGGGCGTGCCGCCACACCTGCTGGGCCCGATCCGGGAGTGCCTGGCCAAGGACCCCGCTGCCCGGCCGGCGTCCGCCGACATGATGCAGCGCCTCATCAGACGGACCGGCCGCGCCCTCCAGCCGCTGCCGCCGGCCACACCGTCTTCGGGCCCTCAGCCGGGGCCGGGAAGCCTGCCGCCCGCCATCGTCCCATCCGCCTCAGCGGGTTCGCGGTTGGCGGGCTGGCCCTCCGGGGCACTGGGCCAACGGCCGTCGGCGCCCCCAGCCGGGGCGGCGGGCCGCCTTTCCTCCGGACCCCGAGCCGGGGCGGCGGATCAGTTGTCCTCGCGGCCTCAAGCAGGGGCAGCCGCTTCGCCGCCGGAACAAGCGCGTCCGGTGGCGGACGTGGAGGCGACGCCGGGCGGCTGGAAGCGGGTCAGCCGGCGGGCGGTGATCAGTGCAGCCGCGGCGGCCACCGCCACGGCGGCCGTTTCCGCCTTCGTTGTGCTCCGGCCGGGAGGCGGGTCGGTGCGGCCGGACGGTGATCCGTCGTCGTCGGCAGGCGGAGATGCGGCCTCGGCCTCCGCGGATGCGAGCTCGCCCGTCACCCACGCCGGCTCACCGTCCGCGCAGCAGACCCCGGTCCCCTCCGCCGAGCCGTTCGGGACGCAGGTCAAGGAGCCGGTGTCGTTGCCGGCCGGGTCCGGCATGCCCGCGGCCCTGGCCGCGAGCGGGACCGGCGTGGCGTGCGGCACGGCGAACGGCACGGTGCTCGCCTGGGATCTGAGCACGGCCGCGGTCGCCAAGCTCGGCGACGGCGGGGGCAATGCGGTATCCGTGGCGTACGGCGAGCGTGGCGGCGCCCTCGTGGTGGCCTCCGGGCACTCCGACGGCAGGATGCGGCTGTGGAGCCCGTCCGGGGAGAGCCTCGCCTCACACCGGGCCACCGACCCGATCGTCGCCGTGACGGTCGTGGGCGGGCGGGCGATCGCGGTGTCGCAGAAGTACGACGGCATGCGGGACCTGCGCGGCACCGTACGGCTGTGGGACATCGCCACCGGCAAGCAGATCGGCCCTTCGAGCACCGAGCACTTCCAGGGCATCAGAGGGCTGGCGTTCGGCCGGCTCGGCGAGCACGACGTGCTGGTGACGGGGGACGGCGGGGAGCGCATCCGGGTGCGGCGCCTGTCCACGGGCGTGGTCACGCATTCGTTCGAGACCGGCGAGATCGGCGGCATCGAACTCCTGGCCTGCGGAGAGCTGAAGGGCCGGCCCGTGGTCGTGTCGACCCACCTGGACGCGACCCTGCGCGTGTACGACCTGGCCACCGGCAAGCGCAGGAAGAAGTGGACCTTCAGCGACCAGAGCCCTGACGACCGGGGCGCGGCGGCGCTCGTCGCGGGGCGGCTCGGCGATGTGCCCATCGCGGCCGTCGCCCACGCCCCGTTGGGCGGCGAGGTAATCGTCCGTGTCTGGAACCTCGACAACGGCGAGACCATCGGCGTGCTGGGGCCTGGGGAGGGCGCGGCGCTCCGCACGCTGGCGCTGGCCCGGTTCGCCGGGCGGCCGGTCATAGTGGGCGCGGGCGAAAACCGGTCCATCCGCGTCTGGAGCCTGGGTGAAGGCTGACGCTCAGGTGTCGGTGAACCCGTACTCCTTCGCGAGATCGGCGACGGTGAGCGTGCGGCCCGAGTGCCGGGCCACGCCGGCATCCTCCAGGAGGGCGCGCACGGCGCGGCCGGGGAACTCCGCCGAGTCGCTGCCCGGCAGGTCGTCGCCGAGCACCGCGACGATGGCCTCCGTGCGGGTGAGCCCAGGTGACAGGGCGAGGGCGGTGACGTCGTGCGGGCGCAGGTCGTGGGCGAGGGTGCGGGCCAGGCGGGCGACGCTCGTCATGGCCAGGTCGTAGAAGACGTGACCGGCGATCACCGCGGCGGACGGGTCGGCGTACCCGGTGAGCACGACCAGGCCGCGCCGCTCGATCAGCAGCGGGGCGGCGTGCCAGACGGACACGAGGTGGCTGCGTACCCCGAGGTGCATCATGTTGCGCCAGTGGTCGAGCGTGAGCGTCCAGAACGGCCCGCCGCGGAACGGCAGGGCGTTGCCGTCGAACGCGTTCGCGACCAGCAGGTCGAGGCCGCCGTGCGCGGCGCGTACGCGCCGGAAGAGCGCCTCGACGGCCTGGTCGTCGGCGTGGTCGACGTGGACCGGAACGCCGCGCCCGCCGCGCTCGTCCACCTGCTCGGCGGTGTCCTCGACCGTGCCCGGCAGATCGGAGTGACGCTGATCACGGCTCTCGCGGTCGGTGACGTAGACGGTCGCCCCGGTCTCGCCGAGGACGAGCGCGATGCCGCGGCCCACGCCACGCGCGGCCCCGGTCACGACGGCGACGGTGCCTGTCATCTGGACGTCCCTCCCTCGTTCGCCCCGCGGTCATCGTCGCGCGGCTCTCCGCGGCGTGTCTACGGGTCACCGTCTGCCGCGCCGCTGCGCGCGGCGGCGGCGCCGCCGTCCCAGCACCCAGCCCACCGCGAGGAACACCACCCCGATCGGCGTACGTGCCAGCCGGCGCAGCAGCATGGCCTTGAAGAAACGTTTCATGCGTGCCCCCTGCCCACGGCGGGGCTTGCGACGCACGCCTGTTGTGTGATGGTGTGCCGCCGCAGCGTCTAAGGGAGGTCGTGTCGTGCCGTTGATCGTCGATCTGACCAGCGGGACCGTCGAGCGTGAGCACCGCTCGGGCGAGCCGGGACATTACGGCGGGTCCATACTCGGGCTGCGGTTGTTGTCCGAGCGCACTCCCGCTGGGCTCGACCCCTACGACCCGCGGGCGTTGGTGTACGTGGCGGCGGGGATGCTCGGCGGGACGCGGGCGCCCGGGCTGGCCAAGGGCGTCTTCCTGGCCAAATCGCCGTTGACCGGGGTGGCCGGGGAGGCGCATGCGCTGGGGCCGTTCGCGGCGGGCATGAGGGGCGCCGGGGTCGAGGCGCTGGCGGTGATGGGGCGTGCCGAGCGGCTTTCCTACCTGCTGGTCCGCGATGGCGAGGTCTCGTGTCACGAGGCCGAGGAGTTGCGCGGGCTGGGCACCGCCGCCACCACCGACGCGCTCCGGGCGCGGCACGGGCAGGGCGCGCACGTCGCGGCGATCGGGCCGGCCGGGGAGAACCTCGTCCGGTACGCGAGCGTGGTCACCGACTACGCCTACGCCGCCGGCCGGTACGGGGTGGGCGCGGTGTTCGGCGCCAAGAACCTCAAGGCGATCGTGTGCGTGGGCGACGCGCCGGCCGAGGTCGCCGATCCGGCGGCGGTCGCGGCGATCGACCGCTACTACCGTGACGCGATCGCCGGCAACCCGCTGGCCGCCCTCCAGGCCGGCGAGCCGGGATTCGCCGGCTGGACCGGGGAGCCGCCGGTCTCCGGGTACGCCTCCGTCCGGAACTTCACGCTACCGGGGGGACTGCGTGTTCCCGGCGTGCGCGACTACGACGGCCGGGCGGTGGCGCTCAGGGGCGCCTGTCCCGGGTGCCCTAACGACTGCCTCAAGGTGTACGCCTCCCCGTCCGCGGACGAGCGCCGGTCGGGCGGCCTCGGGCAGGAGGCGTTCCTGTCGCTGGGCTGGAATCTCGGGATCGACGATCTCGACACCGTGCTGGACGCCAACGCGCTCTGCAACGATCTCGGGCTCGACCAGGTCTCCCTGGGCGGGACGCTGTCCTTCGCGATGGAGTGCGCCGAGCGCGGGCTGCTGCCGGGCGGGCCCGCGTTCGGCGACGCCGCGGCGCTGCCCGTGCTGATCGGCGATGTCGCGCGGCGCGCGGGCGACCTCGGCGACCTGCTGGCCGAGGGGGCGTCGCGGGCGGCCGGGCGGCTCGGGCCGCGGACCGCGCCCTACGCGATGACGGTCAAGGGCGCCGAGCTGCCCTGCTTCGATCCGCGCATTCAGCCGGGGATCGGGCTGGGGTACGCCCTCGCGCCCAACGGGCCCCGCTACGACGCCTTGGAGCACGATCTCGACTTCGATCCCGTCGCGGGCCTCGCCTACAGCTTCCCCGAGGCCGCCAGGATCGGCGCCCTGCCGGCGCCCGCCGGCGAGCTTGACGCCGAGCGGGGGCGGCGCAGCGCCCGCCTGCTGCGGTTGTGGAGCGGGCTGGACGCGCTCAACCTGTGCGTGTTCGCCTCCTCCCCCACCAGGCCGCTGACCATCGATCGCCTGACCTCGCTCGTCACCGCCGTGCTCGGGCAGGACTTCACGCTGGAGGACCTGCTGGCGGCCGGGCAGCGGCGGCTCGACGAGATGCGGGCGTACGCCGCCCGCGAGGGCATGGGCGGGCGCGACGACCTGCCTGCGCGGATGCACGACGAGCCGGTCGCCGAAGGACCGCACAAGGGCGCCGTGCTGGACCGGGAGGCGTTCGCGCGAGCGCGTGACGCCTTCTACGACGAGCTCGGCTGGCGTTGACCCCACCGCTGCCGCCCTGGTCGCGCTGGGTGACGGGCGGTGGGCAGGGGTATGGGTCCATGCACGGGGGAAGGAGGGGCCGGTGCAAAGTGACGGTGAGCGTACGCTGGGCGGTCTGCTCGAGGCCACGCACCTGGCGGCGATGGAGGACCTGCCGGCCCTCGTGTGCGCGCATGCGCGGCTGATCGGCTGCTCCGACACCGTGATCTACGTGACCGATCTGCAGCAGCAGCTCCTGGTGCCGCTGCCGGGGCAGCGGGACAAGTCCGGCGCGCCGCTCGAGCCCATCAAGATCGACACCACGATGGCGGGCCGCGCGTTCCGCGTCGTGGAGATCGTCCAGTCCAAGACCATGCCTGCGGATGAGGGGCGGCGGTTGTGGGTGCCGCTGCTGGACGGGACCGAGCGGGTCGGGGTGCTGGGAGCGACCGTGTCCGCGTACGACGAGCTGGTCGAATGGCGGGTCAAGCAGCTGGCGGCCCTGGTGGCGGTGCTGGTGATCAGCAAGCGGCCGCACAGCGACTCGTTCGCCCGGCTGGTCCGCGCCCGGCCGATGACCCTGTCGGCCGAGGTGATGTGGAACCTGCTGCCGCCGGGCACGTTCGCCAACGACGACGTGGTGGTCAGCGCCGCGCTCGAGCCCGCCTACGAGATGGGCGGCGACGCCTACGATTACGCGATCGACGGCTCCCTCCTGCACCTGGCGCTGTTCGACGCGATGGGGCACGACACGTCGGCCGGGTTGACCGCCACCGTCGCCATGGGGTCGTGCCGCCACAACCGTCGCCTGGGAATGGACCTGCCCGCGATCAGCGAGGCCGTGGACACGGCGATCAAAGAGCAGTTCACCGGCCGGTTCGCCACCGGCATTCTGGCCTGCCTGGACCTGCGCACGGGGCAGCTGAGCTGGGTCAATCGCGGCCACCATCCGCCGCTGGTGATCCGCGACGGCCAGTGCGTGGCCACGCTGGACAGCGTGCCCATGCCGGACCCGCCGATGGGGTTCGGTCTGGGGATCTCCACGGGTCTGCTCTGTTACCAGTTGCAGCGCGGCGATCGGCTGCTGTTCTACACCGACGGCATCATCGAGGCGCAGAGCCCGGACGGGGAGACCTTCGGGCTGAAACGCTTCGTCGACTTCGTCATCCGCCAGGAGGCCGACGGCGTGTCGGCCCCCGAGACGCTGCGCAGGCTGATCCAGGCCATCCTGCGGCACCAGACCGGCCGGCTGCAGGACGACGCGACCGTGATGACGGTCGAGTGGCGCAGCGAGCACCGGCAGCAGCTCACGATGTGAGCGCGGCCGGTCACCGGTGGAACAGGCGGGCCGGAACGGCGTCCGCGAGTGCCCGGTAGCCGGCGGGGCTCAAATGCAGGCCGTCGCCCACGTCGTACGACACCGCCAACCGCCGGGGGTCGGCGGGATCGCGGACCGCCCGGTCGAAGTCGATCACGGCGTCGAACCGGCCGCTCGTGCGGATCCAGTCGTTGACCGCCTGCCGGGTCGCTTCCCTGAGCCCTTGGGGGTCGTCGTAGGAGTGGCCGCCGAAGGGGGTGAGCGTCGCCCCGTAGACGGCCAGGTCCCGTGCCTGCGCCCGGACGATGATCTGGTCGTAGGCCGCGATCAGCTCGTCGGCGACCTTCTTCTGGGCGTCCTGCGTGGCGGGGGCGGTGCCGATGTCGTTGACGCCCTCGAAGACGATCATCCATGCGGCACCGCTGCGGGCGAGCACGTCGCGGTCCAGCCGGGCCATGGCGGCCGGTCCGAGGCCGTCGTTCAGCACCCGGTTGCCGCCGGCCGCCTGGTTGGCGATGGCCGGCGCGGAGCGGCCCAGGCGGTCGAAGAGCTGGTCGGGCCAGCGGTTGTTCAGGTTCGTGGTGGAGCCCCTGCCGTCGGTCAGGGAGTCGCCCAGCAGGACGAGCGCCGCGGTGGAGCGCTTGGACCAGACCTCGATGGCGCTGAGGAAGTACCAGTGGTCGACGGGGGTCGCCCCGGCGAGGTCCTCGGCGTCGGCCTGGTTGCCTTTCGCCAGGTAGGAGGTGGTGCGGGAGCCCGGATGCGAGGTGATGGCGCTGGAGGCCTGTCCCTCGGCGAGGTAGACGGTCACGGCCAGCACGGAGCCTGCCGTGAGCACGAGGTCCAGCGGGTCGGACACCACCAGGGCGCCGGTGGGGACGGTCGTGGACGGGCGGCCGTGGAACGTCACCGGCAGGGCGGTGCCCGGCTGGATCGCGCTGACGCCCGCCCTGCCGCCTGCCGGGAATGCCACGGTGACCCGGGTGATGGGCAGCGGCACGCCGCCGAAGGCGTTGGAGAAGCGCAACCGTATCCGCTGCCCGCCGGCCGACACCCGTACGGTCTGCCGCAGGGTGCTGTCGGCCATGACGAGGCCGCCTGCCGTGTACGGTGGTGGCGGCATGTTGTGCGGCTCGGTGAGCTGCGGCATGGCGGTCCAGGTGTCCACCCAGTGCCCGTTCGGCGCGTTTCCGTCGCCGATCGCGGGCGACGCCGTCAGCACCCCGGCCCCGAGAGCCGCGACGATCATCAGCCTTAACCCTCTGCTCATGGCCGCCTCGCTCCTCGAAACATTTCCGCTGAGTGTCGAACATTTCCAAGCGGACGGCAAGGGATCATACCCGGTATTGAAAGTTTCACTTCGCGGGCGGTGCGACTACCACGATGTCCCAGGCTGACGGGAGGAGCGATCTGGGCCGAAAGTTTCTGATTGATTAGCCTGAATCGTTCCTGAGACGCTCGTCCACCACCGGCTACGACACGGAGGACGCAGTGCACCTCAACCGCCCTCGGTCCTGGATCGTCGCGGCGGCCGCCGCCGCGATGGTCGCCCTTGCGTTACTCACCGCCCCCACCGCGCAGGCCGCGCCCGGCTGCCGCGTGGAGTACACGGTGACCAACCAATGGTCGAATGGTTTCGGCGCGAATGTTAGCGTTACCAACCTCGGTGATCCGCTCACCAGCTGGCGTCTGACCTGGTCGTTCACCGCCGGGCAGACGATCACGCAGCTGTGGAACGGCACCGTCTCGCAGTCCGGCGCCCAGGTCGCCGTCACCAACGTCGACTACAACGGCTCGCTCGCCACCGGGGCGAGCACGTCGTTCGGCTTCAACGGCACATGGAACGGCTCCGCCAACCCGGTGCCGGCGGACTTCGCACTCAACGGCACCGCCTGCACCGGCGGCAGCACGCCGACCGCGACCCCGACGGTCACTCCCACGGGCGGCACCGGCACGCTGCCGAGCAGCTTCCGCTGGAGCTCCACCGGCCCGTTGATCAGCCCCAAGCCCGACGCCTCCCACAGCAACATCGCGGCGGTCAAGGACCCGTCGGTCGTCTACCACAACGGCCGCTGGCACGTCTTCGCCAGCACCGCCAGCAGCGCCGGCTACAACATGGTCTACATGAACTTCACCGACTGGGCCCAGGCCGGCGCCGCGCAGCACCACTACCTGGACCAGAGCGCGATCGGCACCGGTTATCGGGCCGCGCCGCAGGTGTTCTACTTCGCGCCGCAGAACAGGTGGTACCTGGTCTACCAGACGGGCAACGCGTCGTACTCGACCACGACCGACATCTCCAACCCGCGGTCCTGGAGCGCGCCGCAACACTTCTACTCGAGCATGCCGGACATCATCCGGCAGAACATCGGCTCCGGTTACTGGGTCGACATGTGGGTGATCTGCGACACCGCCAAGTGCTACCTGTTCTCCTCCGATGACAACGGTCACCTCTACCGCTCGGAGACGACGGTGGCGAACTTCCCCAACGGCTTCACCAACACGCAGATCGTCCTGCAGGACTCCAACAAGTACCGGCTGTGGGAGGCCAGCAACATCTACAAGGTCAAGGGCACGGACCAGTACCTGCTGCTGGTGGAGGCCATCGGCTCCGACGGCAGGCGGTACTTCCGTTCCTGGACCTCGACCAGCATCGGCGGCACGTGGACGCCGCTGGCCGACACCGAGAGCAACTCGTTCGCCCGCTCGAACAACGTCAGCTTCAACGGCACGGCCTGGACGAGGGACATCAGCCACGGCGAGATGATCCGCGACAGCAACGACCAGACGCTGACGATCAGCCCGTGCCAGATGCGCTACCTCTACCAGGGGATGGATCCGAACGCGAGCGGCGATTACAACTCGTTGCCGTGGAAGCTGGCGCTGCTCACACAGACCAACTCCACCTGCTGACGGGTCACCATTAGGCCAAGGAGCCATCGGCGTGCCACCACACCGGGTTGCGCCACCGATGCCCGAGCCGCTCCACCTCGGCCTCGTCGATCTCGAGGCCGAGGCGGGTGGTGCGGCGGCGTACCCGCCGGCTGAGGTCAGCGGCTCGGGGTCGATGAGGCAGGGCAGCGCGCCGCCGACGTCTAGATCGTGAGCGTGGTGCGCTGCACGGGGACGAACGTCGCCTTGCGCAGTTCCAGGCGTTCCTTTCTGGAGCGGACCTGCGGGGAGACATAGACCGGCGCGTCCTCGGGGAAGGGCAGCAGGCGCAGCTCGACGGCCCCGTGGTCGAGGAGCTCGCGGCGGAAGCGGCGCAGGCCGATCTCCCAGGGCGGGCCGTGCCAGTACTGGTCGGCGACCAGGCGGCCACCGATGGAGGCGCGGCCCACGTCGCCGGACCAGTCGAGGCGCAGCAGCACCTCGTCGTCGCCGTCGAGGAGGCCGGCGGGCACGGTGACGCGGTAGACGGCGGCCGCGTCGAAGTCCGCGTCGGCCGGCGCGGACGCCCGGCCGGACTTCGCGTCGATGACCGTCCGCCTGGGCGGCCCGGCCGCCGCCACCCGCTCGATCACGGCCGCGATCGGCCCCGCTTCTGGAGCGGGCAGGTCGATGACGCTGAAGACGCCGTCGGTCGCGGCATGCGGCGAGTCATCGGCCGCCGTCAGGGCCGGGAAGACCCGCAGCAGGTCGCCGGCGTGGCCGCCGCCATCGCCACCGCCTTCAGGCACAGGCTCGCCATCGCCACCGCCTTCAGGCGCAGGCCCGCCGTCGCGCGGGGCCGGGTGCGTGCCATCGCCGTACAGCACCAGGTGGTCGCCGTCGATGACGGCGGGGCGACGGCTGAGGAGCAGCCGGTCGGCGCCCCGGACCCGGGCGCGGGTGGCGGTGAGTGCGCTCTCCTCGTCCAGGATCAGCACGTGCGCCACGGATCCGTCGGCGGCGGTGACGCGCAGCAGGCAGCCAGGGCCGGGGCGCAGGCCGCGAACGACCAGGTCGGCGCCGTCCCTCGCCACGGTCACCGGCTCGCCACCGTCCGTCGGCGCGCCACCGTGGTCGTCGAGCCCGGAGCCATCGATCGCAGGGCCGTCGAGCCCGGGGCCGTCGATCGCGGTGACGGTGGCGGCGTCGAAGGCCAGCTCGACCGGGATGCCCGCGACCTGCGCGAGCACCACCACGGGGCCGTCGAGCGTGCAGACGGGCTGGGCGGACGCGGTCAGGAGGGTGGCTGCGCCGACCGGGCGGGCGAGCGGCCAGACGAAGTACGCGCCGGACGACACCGTGACGGGACGGCGCGGCACCACCAGGTCCCTGCCCCCGAGGGAGACCGCGAACTGCACGCCCTCATGCGCAGGCAGCGTCTCGACGGGCTGGTGGTTGTTGACGAACAGGAATCCCGAGCGGCCGTCCGAGCGCACCGACCAGCGCAGGGCACCGGAGCTCGTGCGGTCGGCGGTGCCGGCAGGCGCGTCCGGCGGCATGGTGAGCGTCATCGGCGCCAGGTCTGTCCCGTCCGAGGCCAGCCAGAGGTGCTGCAGACGCAGGCGGAAATAGGACTCCCGGACCTGCCCCGACTCCCCCAGCGGCGCCTGGAAGTCATAGTTGATCACCGGGCAGTCGTTGGGGTAGCCGGTGGCGTGCGACTCCTGCAGCGTGCTGAGCTCGCCGATCTTCTGCGAGCCGCCGTGGTACATGTAGTACCCCTGCCAGACCGACCCGCTGCCCAGCTTCACCAGCGACAACGCGGCCACGTCCGCCGCGGTGACGATCGGCCGCCGGTGGTAGGAGGTGTACATGCCGCCGCCCAGCTCGCAGGTGGCGAACGGGTACCGCGCCAGGTGGCTCTCGTCGGCGCCGGACGGGCCGCTGGTCCGCAGGTCGGCGCCGATCGAGTCGTCGTCCCTGCCGGGCCCGAAGAAGTAGTGCGCGCGGCTCTGCTGCGGCCACCCGTCGTGCGGGGTGTCCCAGGCGGCCTCGGCGTACCCGCCGAACAGCGGGATCACCTCGCCGGGCGGCAGCTGAGCGTGCCCCCAGCCGGTGGCCGTCCACAGCGGCGCGTCGATGCCCGACTCCTTGGCCAGGCGCTTGAGTGTGAGCAGGTGGCCGGGCTGGTCGTACAGCTCGTTCTCCAGCTGGACGCCGACGATGGGCCCGCCGTCGCGCCTGGTCAGCCCACGCAGCTGAAGGCCGATCTGCGCGAAGAACGGCCGCACCAGGGCCAGGTAGCGCGGGTCGTCGGTACGCGACACACAGTCCTCGGCCAGCAGCCAGTCAGGGAAGCCGCCGTTGCGGGACTCGCCGTGCCCCCACGGGCCGACCCGCACCACCACGTCGAGCCCGGCCTCGGCGCAGGTGGTCACCCAGCGGCGCAGGTCACGGTCGCCGTTCCAGTCGTAGCGGCCGCGCCGCTCCTCGTGCAGATTCCAGAAGACGTACGTGGCCACGGCCGTCACCCCGCCGGCCCGCACCTTGAGCAGCTCTTCCCGCCACTCGGCGGCCGGGTAGCGGGCGAAGTGGAACTCGCCCATGACCGGGAACCACGGGCGCCCGCCGCGCCGCAGGGTGCGCGAGTCGACGGTGATCGCGTCCGGCCGGCCCGGCTCCTCCCCCATGGCGAGATGACCGGTGATCGGCGGCTCTGGTGGTCCTGGCACGGAGACTCTCAGCACCCGCCTGATCGTAGCGGCGTTTCCGGTCGTCCGATTTAAGGCCATTGACATCTCCGCAAAACCGACCCTACGGTATGCGAAACGTTTCGACTACTGTATCGCGGGAGGGGCATGCCTTCGCTCCGTGACGTGGCCGAGCGGGCCCAGGTGGCGGTCAGCACCGTCTCCGCCGCGCTCAACGGCACCCGGCCGGTGGCCGCGGCGACCAAGCTGCGCATCGAGCAGGCCGCCGCCGAGCTCGGCTATCGCCCCAACCTGCTGGCGCGTGGATTGCAGAGCAAGCGCACCCGGATCCTGGCGCTGCTCTTCCCCGCCCCGCGCAGCGGCTTCGGCCTCACCGAGATGCAGTTCGCGACCGGCGCCGCCGAGGCGGCCGGCGAGCTGGGCTACCACCTGCTGCTGTCCCCGGAGAGCGCCGACCCGATCGAAGAGCTGCGCCACATCACCGGCCTGGGGCTGGTGGACGGCGTGTTGCTGATGGAGGTGCGCCTCGACGACGAGCGCACCGAGTTCCTGTCGGCGGCCGGGGTGCCGTTCAGCATGATAGGGCGCACCCGCGAGCCCGGCTCGATCGACTACGCCGACATCGACTTCGCGGTGACCGCCCGCGGCGCGGTGGCGCACGTGGCCGGGCTGGGGCATCGCACGCTGGCGTTCTTCAACCTCTCGACCGACCTGTACGCCGACGGCTACGGCCCCGCGACCCGGGCCGGCGAGGAGTTCGCGGCGGCGGCCAGCGCGGCGGGGATCGGTTACGTGGACGGCTACCGGCCGGGGTCGGCCGAGGAGGGCCGGGAGGCGTTCGAGCGGCTGCTGGAGACGCACCCGGAGGTGACGGCGCTGGCGGTGATGGACGACCACGCGGCCGTCGGAGTGATCGCGGCGGTGGCGGCACGCGGCTGGCGCATCCCCGAGGACCTGACGCTGATGCTGGTGTTGTCGTCGGCGAGGGTGGCCGAGATGTTCAACCCGAGGCTGACGACGCTGGAGCCGCCCAGCACCGAGCTGGGCAGGCTCGGCGCCCAGATGCTGATCGACCGGCTGCAGGTCGACGGGTCGCCCCAGCAGCATCTGGTGCCCTGCCGCCTGGTGGTCGGCGACAGCTCCGCCCCGCCCCGGAGCCTGTCATGACGGCGCGGCCGGGGATGCACACGCTCACCCGCGATCGCGGGCTGCTGTTCGGCGGGGACTACAACCCCGAGCAGTGGCCGGAGGAGGTGTGGGCCGAGGACGCCGAGCTCATGAAGGCCGCCGGGGTCAACCTGGTCACGGTCGGCGTGTTCAGCTGGGCGCGGCTCGAGCCGGAGCCGGGCGCACGTGACTTCGGCTGGCTGGACCGGGTGCTGGACCTGATGGACGGGGCCGGGATCGCGGTGGACCTGGCCACGCCGACCGCCTCGCCGCCGCCGTGGCTGGGCCACCGCTGGCCGCAGACGCTCCCGGTCGACGAGTCCGGGCACCGGCTCTGGTACGGCTCGCGCAACCAGTTCTGCCCGTCGTCGCCGGTCTACCGGGAGCGGGCGCTGGCGATCGTGACCGACCTGGCGGACCGGTACGCGGGCCATCCCGCCCTGGCGCTCTGGCACGTGGGCAACGAGTACGGCCAGTTCTGCCACTGCGACGAGTCCGCAGCCGCGTTCCGTGCCTGGCTCCAGCAGCGCTATGGCGACCTCGGCACGCTGAATGAGGCGTGGGGCACCACGTTCTGGAGCCAGCGTTACAGCGAGTGGGCCGAGATCGTCACGCCCCGCCGCGCCCCGTACATGATCAATCCGACGCAGCAGCTCGACTGGCAGCGCTTCTGCTCCGACGCGTTGCTCGCCTGCTACCGCGCCGAGCGCGATGTCCTCCGCCGGCGCACTCCGGACGTGCCGATCACCACGAACTTCATGGGCCTGTTCAAGCCCGTGGACTCCTGGGCGTGGGCCGGCGAGGAAGACATCGTCTCCAACGACTGCTACCCCGACCCCGAGGACCCGCTCTCCCCCGCCCGCACCGCGCTCAGCCACGACCTGATGCGCGGCCTCGGCGGGGGGCGGCCGTGGCTGCTGATGGAGCAGTCCACCAGCGCCGTCAACTGGCGCCCCCACAACCTGCCCAAGCCACCCGGCCGGCTCCGGCTGGAGTCGCTGCAGGCGCTCGCCCGCGGCGCGGACGGGCTGTGCTACTTCCAGTGGCGGGCTTCCCGGTTCGGCGCCGAGCGTTTCCACGCCGCGATGGTGCCGCACGCGGGCCCGGACACGCGGCTGCACGCCGAGGTCCGCGCGCACGGCCAGGAGCTGCGCAAGCTCGCCTCCGTGGCGGGGCAGCCGGTGCCGGCGCGGGTGGCGATGGTGTTCGACTGGACGAGCTGGTGGGCGCTGGAGGAGCGCGGCCGCCCCAGCGACCGGCTGAACGCCGCCGACCAACTGCTCGCCTACTACGTGCCGCTCTGGGAGCGCGGCGTGAGCGTGGACCTCGTGCCGCCCTCCGCCGACCTCGGCGGCTACGCGCTGGTCATCGTGCCGAACCTCTTCCTGGTGAGCGACCGGGACGCCGCCGCGCTGACCGACTACGCGCGCGGCGGCGGGGTGCTGGTGGTCGGGCCGTTCTCCGGCGTCGTGGATCCGAACGCGCACATCCGTACCGGGAGATTCCCCGGGCCGCTACGCGCGGTGCTGGGCGCGTCCGGCGAGGAGTGGCAGCCCGTCGCAGGCGAGGTGCGCTGCCGATGGACCGGCGGTCCCGAGTTCACCGCGCACACCTGGACCGAGGTGATGGCCACGGAAGGCGCCGATGCGGTGGCCGTGTTCGCCGAAACCGGACAGCCCGCGGTGCTCCGGCACCGCCCCGGCGACGGCGTCGCCTGGTACGTCGCCACCATGCCCGAGCCCGCCGCGCTCGGCGAGATCATCGCGCGGGCACTGGCCGACGCCGGCGTACTCGGGGTCCTGTCCGACGGAGCTCGGCAGCCGCCGGGCGTGGAAGCGGTCCGCCGCGGCGAGGTGTTGTTCCTGCTCAACCACGGCTCCGAGCCGGCGACTGTGCCCATTCCGCACCCGGCAGAAGACCTGCTGACCGGAGTCGTCGCCGACGGGATGGTCACGCTGGCGCCCCGCGCGGTCGTCGCCCTGCGCCCCCACGATTGATCAAGCCCACCTCGAGAAGGACTTGGCATGAAGTTCAAAGACGGCTACTGGCGGATGCGTCCCGGTGTGCGGGGCGCGTACGCCACCGCGGCACACGACGTGACCGCGGACGCCGCCTCGCTGCGGGTCCTCGCGCCGACCCGGCCGATCACCCGCCGCGGCAACACCCTCGACGGCCCGGTGCTGCGGGTGGACGTGTCGTCGCCGATGCCGGACGTGATCCGCGTCCGCACGGTGCACTTCGCCGGGTCGGTGCCGGACTCCCCCGCCTTCGAGGTACGCGACGACGCTCCGGAGGTCAAGATCGCCCTCGACAGCGAGGTGGCGAGCCTGACCAGCGGCGCGCTCACCGTGCGGCTGCGCAGGGACACGCCGTGGGAGATGACGTTCAGCGCCGACG
Source organism: Nonomuraea sp. 3N208 (assembly GCF_052245935.1). NCBI lineage: Bacteria > Bacillati > Actinomycetota > Actinomycetes > Streptosporangiales > Streptosporangiaceae > Nonomuraea > Nonomuraea sp. 3N208. Next base: position 201,187 of record NZ_JBQQBR010000010.1, read on the forward strand.
GCCGGGAGCTCACCCGCAGCGACGGCAAGAGCCTCGGCATCGTGCACGACCCCGACGACCGGCACTTCATGGTGGAACAGCTGCGGCTCAGCGCCGGGGAGCTGGTGTACGGGCTGGGCGAGCGGTTCGGCCCGCTGGTGCGCAACGGCCAGACGGTCGACATCTGGAACGACGACGGCGGCACCGCCAGCGAGCTGGCCTACAAGAACATCCCCTTCTACCTCACCAACCGCGGCTACGGGGTGTTCGTGAACCACCCGGGGCGGGTGTCGTTCGAGGTGGGCTCGGAGACGGTGTCGCAGGTGCAGTTCAGCGTCGAGGGCCACGACCTGGAGTACCTCATCATCCACGGGCCGACGCCGGCCGACATCCTGCGTCGCTACACGGCGCTGACCGGCCGGCCCGCGCTGCCGCCTGCCTGGTCGTTCGGGTTGTGGTTGTCCACGTCGTTCACCACCGACTACGACGAGGCCACCGTGACGTCGTTCGTGGACGGGATGGCCGAGCGGGACCTGCCGCTGAGCGTGTTCCACTTCGACTGCTTCTGGATGCGGCAGTACCGGTGGTGCGACTTCGAATGGGACCAGGAGGTGTTCCCCGACCCGGAGGGCATGCTGCGCCGGCTGAAGGAGCGCGGCCTGCGGGTGTGCGTGTGGATCAACCCGTACATCGGGCAGGCGTCGAGCTTGTTCGACGAGGGCATGGCGCTCGGTCACCTGCTGCGCCGCCCGGACGGGAGCGTGTGGCAGGATGACCACTGGCAGGCCGGGCGAGCGCTGGTGGACTTCACCTCGCCGGCTGCCCGCGAGTGGTACGCGGGCAAGCTGCGCGGCCTGCTCGACATGGGGGTGGACGCGTTCAAGACCGACTTCGGCGAGCGCATCCCGACCGACGTCGGCTACGCCGACGGCTCCGATCCTGAGCGCATGCACAACTACTACACCCTGCTCTACAACCAAACCGTGCACGACGTGCTGGCCGAGCGGGGCGCGGCCGTGTTGTTCGCCCGCTCGGCCACGGTCGGCGGGCAGCGGTTGCCGGTGCACTGGGGCGGCGACTGCGAGTCGACCTACGAGGCCATGGCCGAGTCGCTGCGCGGCGGGCTGTCGCTGGGGATGGCCGGTTTCGGGTTCTGGAGCCACGACATCGGCGGGTTCGAGGGGCGGCCCGATCCGGCCGTGTTCAAGCGGTGGGTCGCGTTCGGGCTGCTGTCGTCGCACAGCCGGCTGCACGGGAGCGGCTCGTACCGGGTGCCGTGGCTGTTCGACGAGGAGTCGGTGGACGTGCTGCGATCGTTCACGCGGCTCAAGGCCCGGCTGATGCCCTACCTGTACGGCGCCGCGGTGCAGGCCACGACGGACGGCCTGCCGGTGATGCGGGCCATGCAGCTGGAGTTCCCCGGGGACCGGGGCTGCGACTACCTGGACGCCCAGTACATGCTGGGGCCGGACCTGCTGGTGGCGCCGGTGTTGTCGACAGAGGGCGACATTTCGTACTACGTCCCTGAAGGCGTGTGGACCCGGCTGCTGGACGGCGAGACCGTCACCGGCCCCGGGTGGCGGCGCGAGCGGCACGGCTTCGACAGCCTGCCGCTGCTGGTGCGGCCCGGCGCGGTGCTGCCCGTGGGGGCCCGCGAGGACCGGCCCGACTACGACTACGCCGACGGCGTCACCCTGCAGGTGTACCGGCTCGCCGACGACTCCTCCCGCACGGTGACCGTACCGGCCGTGGACGGCGGCGCAGGCGCCGTGTTCGCGGTGACCCGCACCGACGGCCGGATCCGCGCCCGCCGCCTGCAGGGCACGCCCGCGCGCTGGAGCCTGCTGCTCGCCGGGGTACGCGAGGCCCGGCACCCCCGGCTGGAGACGACGCCCGGCGGCGTGCGGGTGGCCGCCGAGCCCGGCACCGACGAGATCGAGATCATTCTTTGAGGAGCAGCATGACCACTTTCCCCGAGAACTTCCTGTGGGGCACCGCCACCGCCGCCTACCAGGTGGAGGGCGCTTGGAACGAGGACGGGCGCGGCCCGTCGATCTGGGACACCTTCTCCCACACGCCCGGCCTGGTCACCAATGGCGACACCGGTGACGTGGCCTGCGACCACTACCACCGGCTGGAGGAGGATCTGGACATCCTCGCCGAGCTGGGCGTCGGCGCGTACAGGTTCTCCCTCTCCTGGCCGCGCGTGCAGCCGGGCGGGCGGGGGCCGCTCAACCAGCCCGGCGTCGACTTCTACAACCGGCTGATCGACGGGCTGCTCACGCGCGGCATCGCCCCCGTGGCCACCCTCTACCACTGGGACCTGCCACAGGAGCTTGAGGACGCGGGCGGCTGGCCGCACCGCGACACCGCGCTGCGCTTCGCCGAGTACGCCCGCCTCATGGGCGAGGCGTACGGCGACCGCGTGCACGCCTGGATCACGCTGAACGAGCCGTGGTGCTCGGCCTACCTCGGCTACGCCTCCGGCGTGCACGCCCCGGCCAGGACCGAGCCGGCCGCGGCGCTGGCCGCCGTGCACCACCTCAACCTCGGCCACGGCCTGGCCGTTCAGGCGCTGCGCTCGGTGGCGGCGCCGTCGGCGCAGATGTCGGTCACGCTCAACCTGCACCACGTGCGCGGTGTGTCCGACGCCGACGCCGACGTGGTGCGCAAGGCGGACGGGCTGGCCAACCGGGCCTTCCTCGGCCCGATGCTGGAGGGCGCCTACCCGCGCGACCTCATCGACGACACCGCCGCGGTGACCGACTGGTCGTTCGTGCGCGACGGCGACGAGGCCGCCGCCTGCCAGCCACTGGACGTGCTCGGGGTCAACTACTACAACCCCACGCTGGTGCGCCAGTGGGACGGGGCGAGCGCGCGGGAGACGGCCGACGGGCACCAGGACGGCGCCGCGTCCCCGTGGATCGCGTGCGAGGACGTCGAGTTCGTGCGGCAGCCCGGCCCGTACACCGAGATGGGCTGGAACATCGACGAGACCGGCCTGACCGAGCTGCTGCTGCGCCTGCACCGCGATTATCCGGCCATGCCCACGATGATCACCGAGAACGGCGCCGCGTTCCCCGACCCGGTGGCCGCCGACGGCCGCGTGCACGACGCGGACCGCGTCGATTACCTGCACCGGCACCTGACGGCCGTGGCGGAGGCGATCAAGGCCGGTGCGGACGTGCGCGGCTACTTCGTGTGGTCGCTGATGGACAACTTCGAGTGGGCGCACGGCTACGCCAAGCGGTTCGGCATCGTCCACGTGGATCGCGACACGATGAAGCGCACCTGGAAGGACAGCGCCCACTGGTACCGGGACGTAGTCTCCGCCGGCAAGCTGCCCGGCTAGGGCTTCCTGGCCACGGCCCCGACGAAGGTGTGGTAGGTGATGCCCGGAGTGGCTGTGTCTCCGTCGTCGGGGCGCCACTCCGGGAGCGGCACCAGGCCGGGGTCCACCAGCTCGAGTCCGTCGAAGTAGGCGAGCAGCTCGTCGCGGGTACGCCACCGGCCGGTGCCGAGGTTCTCGTTGAAGACCTTCTCCGCGGCGTAGGCCTGCTTCGACACCTCGGGGTGGGCCTCGCCCGGGTTGTGGAAGTGGGAGATCACCAGGTGGCTGCCCGGGGCGAGCGGGGCCATGAGCCTGCGCAGGATGCCGCCGGGGTCCTCGTCGTCGGACAGGTGGTGCAGGAGCGCGAACAACAGCAGCCCGACGGGCCGGCTGAAGTCGATCAGGGCGCGCGCCTGCGGGTCGCCGAGGATCTTCTCGGGCTCCCGGGCGTCTGCCTCGATGACCGTGGTGGTGGCGTCCGCGGCCAGCAGCGCCTGGCCGTGGACGAGCACGATCGGGTCGTGGTCCACGTAGACGACCCGCGTGCCGGGGGCGACGGACTGGGCGATCTCGTGCACGTTGCCCTGCGTCGGCAGGCCTGAGCCGATGTCCAGGAACTGCTGGATCCCGGCCTCGCCGGCCAGGTGGCGGACGGTGCGCCGGAGGAACTCCCGGTTGGCCTTGGCCGCCTCGGGGGCATCCGGCGCGATCTTCAACGCCATCTCGGCCACGCGGCGGTCGATCGCGTAGTTGTCCTTGCCACCGAGCATGTAGTCGTACACACGCGAGACACTCGGCTTGGTGGTGTCGATCCCTGGGGGCGCGGTTTCCTGCTCGCTCTCGGGCACTGCCGGCTCCTTGCGACGGTGTCGGGGCTACACGGATGATCTTAGCCGCCGAGCTCGCCGCGCAGCAGCCGCGCGGCGCCGGACATGGCGCGCATCTTGCCCGCGGCCGACGCCCGCGGCAGATACTTCATCCCGCAGTCGGTCGCGATGACGATCCGCTCGGGCGGTACCCGATCGAACGCCCTGCGCACCCGATCCGCCACCAGCTCGAGCGGCTCCACGTCGGGTGTCGACAGGTCGATCACCCCAAGGATGATCGTCTTGTCCTTCAGGTCGGACAGCACGCCGAGATCCAGCCCGGACTGCGCGGTCTCGATCGACACCTGCTGGACCGGACAGCCGGCCAGCTCCGGCAGGAACGAGTACGCCTCCGGGCGCTCGTGGATGATCGCCGCGTACCCGAAGCAGATGTGCACCGCCGTCGTGCCGACCACGCCATCCAGTGCCGCGTTGAGCGCGGCCAGCCCGTACGCCCGCGCCGCCTCCGGCCTGGCCTGCATGTACGGCTCGTCGATCTGCACGATGTCGGCCCCGGCCGCGAACAGGTCGCGGATCTCGGCGTTGACCGCCGCCGCGTAGTCCATCGCGGCCGCCTCGGCGTCCGGGTAGTGGTCGTTCTGCGCCTGCTGACTCATCGTGAACGGGCCCGGCACCGTCATCTTGACCGGGTGGGCGGTGTGGGCGCGCAGGAACCGCAGGTCGTCCACCTCGACCGGGCGCGGGCGGCGGATGGGCCCGACGATGCGCGGGACGGGGTTGGGGTGGCCGCTGCGGTCCAGCGCCGTGCCTGGATTGTCCAGGTCGATGCCCTCCAGGGCGGTGGCGAAGTGATTGGAGTAGCTCTCGCGGCGGATCTCCCCGTCGGTGATGATGTCCAGACCTGCGCGTTCCTGAGCCCTGACGGCCAGCTCGGTGGCGTCGTCCTGGGCCTGGCCGAGATGCTCGGGCGGGAGGCGCCACAGCTCCCTGGCCCGCGTCCGCGGCGGGAACCGGCCGGCCAGTTTGGTGCGGTCGATCAGCCACTCGGGCTGGGCGTAGCTTCCGACCAGCGACGTCGGCAGCAGCGGCAGAGATTTCACGGGCCCTCCATTCACCAGCGATCGAGCACTCGGCGATCTCACCAACAAACCGGAGGATGCCCCGGTCTTCAAGGCTGGGAGGAATCCGGATTTCCGTGGCGCGGGGCAGGAGAAGCCGAATCGCCGCCGGGCGATTCGGTGTTTGTCGCAAGAGTGCTGAGAGCGACCTCCAGTAGGTACAGGATCTCAGAGTTGATGGACCGCCGGTCAACAGCCGCCCGAGCGGCCACCCTTGCGTGGAGATCTTCGGGAAGACGCAATGCGAAACGGATCATGATGCTATTATGATGTCATGACGACATCAGCGATTACCGAAGGCACCGGGCGCGCCCGGTGCCTTCGGGCTTCGCCTGTCGTCCACCGCCCGCACGGCACTACTCGCAGAGTGGGATCGTTGGCGCTGGATCTGGAACGAGTGCGTGGCCAAGTCGAAGCAGATCCACGACTACAACCAGAGCCGGCCCAACGGTGAGCCCAAGCAGACCTGCGGACCGGCGCAGCTGGACAAGATGTTGACCGAAGCCCGCCGGATGACGCCATGGCTGCGCGAAGGGAGCAGCGTTCCGCAACAGCAGATCATCCGTGACTTCGGCAAGTCCCGCGCCAAGGCGTTGAAGGACATCACGGACCGGCTGCCCATGGCACGACGGGCCGGGATGCCCGGCTGGAAGACGAAGCGCGAGGCGCTGCCGACACTCAACTACACCAAGCGCGGCTTCCGGTTGCAGGACGGCTGCCTGCACCTCGCGGGCGGAATCACGCTGACGGTGGTGTGGTCGCGCCCACTCCCCGCCGACCCATCCAGCGTGCGCGTGTACCAGGACAACCTCGGCCACTGGTACGCCTCATTCGTCGTCCCCGCCCAGGCCGAACCGCTGCCGAAAACCGGCCGGGCGATCGGCATCGATTGGGGCGTGAAGGAAACCGCGACCACCACAAGCGAAGCCCACGACCTCCCACATGCCGAGCACGGGAAGAGGGCGGCCGCGAAGCTGAACCGGTACGACCGGATGATGGCCCGGCGCAAGCCGAAGAAGGGTCAGGCCGGCTCGAAAGGCTACCGGGAGGCCAAAAGGCTGCGGGCCAAGCTATACAAGAAGGTCGCCCGGCAACGTCAGGACACAGGCCGCAAGTGGGCCAAGAAGGTTGCCCGCGACCACGATGCGCTGGCGGTGGAGGACTTCAAGCCGAAGTTCCTCGCCAAGAGCACCATGGCCCGCAAAGCCGCCGACGCCGCCATCGGCGCCACCAAGGCGGCCCTGATCGAGATGGGCCGCAAGCACGCACGTGCCGTGCACCTGGTCCACCCCGCGCACACCACGATGGACTGCGCGCACTGCGGAGCGAGAGCCAAGCACGCATTGCCGCTGGGTGAGCGCACCTACACCTGCACCGCGTGCGGATCCGGCTCCCCCCGTGACAAGAACTCCGCACGTGTCATGCTCGTCCGGGCTGGTCTGAACCCGGCTGGTGTTGATCGCGGAAGACCCGACGTCCCGCCGGGGCGCCAGGCAGCGTGAGCCAGGAATCCCCCAGCTGCAGCTTCAGCCGGGGGAGCAGTCAATCTCGTACGCGAGGTGCAGTCAGTCAGTTCGGTTCCTGTTCTCCATTTGGTCCGCATCTCCGCCCGAGGAGCAGCCCCACGGCGTCCCCGCATTGCGAGTCGGCTGAATCGCCGCCCGGCTGGTCGGGCCAGGCGTGCGCCTGCACAACTCGATCAGGAATTGTAGGGGTCTGTCAGGGGCAAGGGGGTGCGGGCAGCATCCAAGGCGGCTTGGGGGAAGTTGGGTCCAGCCGTGTAGAACCGGGCACGGGTGCGACCGATCGGGGTCAGGATCTCGGCTGTGACGAGGTCGCGCAAGTCCCGCTGAGCTTGCTGGAGGCTGAGCCCCTCGGCTCGTTCATATCGGCTGCGGCGGACGCGGCCAGACATGGCCACATCGTGCAGAGCGGTGACGATTCGCTCGTCCATGCCCCGCCCCTCCGCGATGTCGCCGAGCAGCGTCCACACACGGGTGGAGCGGTCAAGACGGTTCTTCACGGTCTGCGCCTGCTGATGGTAGGCGGTGAGGTTGAAGCGGATCCAATCCGAGACATCTTGGTCGGGCCGGTACGTGGAGCCGCGCCGGGCGAGCGCGGCGTAGTACTCCCAGGTGTTGCCCGGCCGCCCGAGCCACGCCTCGATGGAGGAGAACTCGGGTGCGAGCACTCCGTTCCTGGCGATCACCAGTGTTTGGAGAGAGCGAGACATACGCCCGTTGCCGTCTGCCCATGGATGGATGGAGACCAGATGGAGGTGGGCCATAGCGGCCCTGATCAGCAAGTGGGAGCCGTCGTTGGTATTGAGCCAGTCGGACAATTCCCGCATCAGCGCGGGGACGGCCTCCGCGTCCGGGGCCGTGTAGGCCGCAATGCTGGGGTCACGCGCGTCGGTGACGTAGACAGGCCCTCGGCGCCACTGTCCCGCAGGTTTGCGCGGCGTGTGCCTGTGCCCCTGGAGCATCCAATGCAGAGCGTTCAGGAACCCCGTGCTGTAGCAGAAGTCCTCCACATCATGGAGGGTCTGGATGTATGTCATCATCCGCTGGTAGGCGAGGGTTTCCTCGCGGTTCTCATCGGAGACGTCCACGTCTCGCTCGCCCTCGAGCAGATCTTCCACATCGATCGTGGACACCTTGAAGCCCTCGATCGAGTTTGAGGCGGCGACGGCGTCGGCCGTGAGGAACTTGCGTAGCCCTTCGGTCCACTTGCTCGGCGTGGCCTGCACTTGGTGGCGGAGTTTCTGGCGAGCCACCTCGATCTCTTCGAGAACTCTCCGATCGGAGTCGGCGAGCACGGGAGTCGGGAATAGCATGACGCCATAATAGCATGACGCAATCATTATGTTAACGCGTCAGGCCGAGGTGGACAGTTGCGAGGGCGGGCCCGTCCCGCCGTGAGCCTCGACGACGGGACGGGACAAAGGACCGGGGATCAGCTGTGGCCGAGGACCCGCATGGCCGGCAGGGCCCGGTCGGCGTAGTCGAACAGGGCCTGGTTCTCCCAGCCGTTGCCGGACGACGGGTCGGCCGGGTCCCAGCCGTTGCCCTTGACGCCGGTCCAGGTGGCCTCCCAGGTGAACAGGCCGAGGCCCAGGCCGTTCGGCACCTGGCGGACGATGTCGGCGACCTTCGCCAGCATCGCGGCCTGACCTTGCGGGGTGGCCTGGTAGCCGGGGTACGGCTCCGGCGACAGGATGATGTTCTCCCAGCCGTCGTCGTCGGCCGTGGTGAACGGGTAGGCGGTCTCGACCACGACGACTGGCTTGCCGTACCGGCTGGCGACGTCGTTGATGTTGGCCTGGAAGGCCTCCAGCGTGCCGTGCCAGTACGCGTAGTACGACAACCCGATCACGTCGTACCGGATGCCGTTCGCGTTGGCGTTGTCGAACCACCACCGGTACAGCCCGTTGTCGCCGCCGTTGGCCAGGTGCAGCACGACCTCCGTCGAGCTGGAGACCGCCTTGACCGCGTCGTAGCCGGCGTTCAGCAGGGCGGCCGTGTTGGCCCAGTTGGAGTTGGAGCCGTCCGGCCAGAGCAGGCCGCCGTTGATCTCGTTGCCGACCTGGACCATGTCGGCCGTGGTGCCCTGGCGGCGCAGCGCGTCGAGCACGTCGTACGTGTGGTCGTACAGGGCCTGCTTGAGCTGGTCGAACGGGAGCGCCTCCCACGCGGCGGGCTTGAACTGCTTGCCCGGGTCCGCCCAGGTGTCGGAGTAGTGGAAGTCCACCAGCAGCTTCATACCCTGGGCCTTGGCGCGCTTGGCGATCGCGAGGACCTGGGTCTTGGTGTTGTAGCCGTCGGCCGGGTTCACCCAGACCTTGAGCCTGATGAAGTTGAGCCCGGCCTGGGACAGGATGCGCAGGGCGTCGCCCTGGCGGCCGCGGGCGTCGCGGTAGACGCCGCCGAAGGCCTCGGACTTGGCGAGGCTGGAGATGTCGGCGCCCCGGATCTGCAGGCGGGCCCCGGCCTGTGCCGGTTGCGCCACGACGACGAGGGCGGCGGTTAACAGCAGTGCGGTCAGGATGCGTTTCATCGGGGTTCTCCCTGGGGTTAGGGGGATTCCACGACGACCGTGACCGCGCCGGGCGCGACGGTGACCGGCCCGTCGTGGCGTACGCCGTCGAACACGCTCGTGCCGGTCACCCCCTCGACCGTCACGGGCTCGTCGCCGTGGTTGATCAGGAAGACGTGGTGGCCCCTGCGGACCAGTTCGAGGGTGTCGGGCAGGCCGCTCGGGCGGGAGACGCCCGCGTGGTCGAGCACCTGGGCGAGCAGGTCGCGCAGGCCGGTGACGGGGGCGGTGGCCAGGTACCAGGCGGTGCCGGCGCCCAGGTCGTGGCGGGTGAAGGCGGGGTGGCCCGCGTCGGGTCCCGCGGCGAAGTCCCGCACGGACACGGCGCCTGCCGGGCGGACCCGCTCCGACCAGATGCGGGCGGTGTCACCGCCGGTGATCGCCACGGTCTCGTGCTCGCGCAGCGGGTGGAACTCCTCGACGAACAGGCCGAGCAGCTCGCGCAACGCACCGGGGTGGGCGCCCGGGTGGATGGTGTCGTGCTCGTCGACGATGCCGGAGAAGTACGACACGAGCAGGTTGCCGCCTGCCTCGACGTACCGGTGGAGGTTCTTCGCGGAGGCCTCGGTGAGCAGGTACGAGCTGGGCGCCACCACCGCCCGATATCCCGAAATATCGGCGGAAGGGTGGACGAAGTCCACCGTGACGTGCTCCCGCCACAACGCCTCGTAAAAGGCGTCCACCCGATCCCTGAACGTCAGGTCCACCGACGGCCGCCAGTCCAGCTCCAGCGCCCAGTACGACTCCCAGTCCCAGACGATCGCCACGTCGGCCCGTACCCGGCTCCCCTGCAGATCGGCGAGCTTGCGCAGGTCGCCGCCGAGCCGCACCACCTCGCGCCACTGCTCGGAGTCGGTGCCGGCGTGCGGGACGAGGCCGGAGTGGAACTTCTCGGCCCCGAACCGCGAGGCCCTGAACTGGAAGAACAGCACGCTGTCCGAGCCGCGGGCCACGTGCGCCAGGCTGTTGCGGCGCATCTCCCCCGGCCGCTTGGCGATGTTGCGCGGCTGCCAGTTGACCGCACCCGTCGAGTGCTCCATCAGCATCCAGGGCTCGCCGCCCGCCACCGAGCGGGCCAGGTCGGCGGACATGGCCAGGTCGATGTGGTTGTCGGGCCGCTCGGCCGCGAGGTAATGGTCGTTGGCGATCACGTCGAGCTCGCGGGCCCACTGCCAGAGGTCGGCGGACTTGCAGTTGACGGTGCCGGCGAAGTTGGTGGTGACCGGGATGCCGGGGGTGAGCTCGCGCAGGATGTCGCGCTGGAGCGCGTAGTGCTCGCGGTGCTGGCCGTCGCTGAAGCGGGCGTAGTCGATGCGCTGGGCCGGGTTGACGACCGTGTGGTTGAAGCGGGGGGCGTCGATCTGCGACCAGTCGGTGTAGGTCTGGCCCCAGAAGGTGGCGCCCCAGGCGTCGTTCAACGCTGAAACGTCGCGGTAGGTGGCTTGCAGCCAGTCGCGCCAGGCCGCCACGCTGTGCTCGCAGTAACACTCACCGAGCGGCGCGCCGTACTCGTTGTGGACATGCCACATGACCACGGCGGGGTGGCCGCGGTAGTGCTCGCCCAGCGCACGCACCAGGCGCGCGGTCGCCTCGCGGAAGGCCGGGGCGCTGGAGCAGGCGCTCTGCCGTCCGCCGAACCCGATCCGCGTGCCCTCCCTGGTCACCGGCAGCACGTCGGGGTGCGCGGCGATGAACCAGGCGGGCGGGGCGGCCGTCGGCGTGGCCAGGTCGACCGCGACCCCGGCGGCGTGCAGCCGGTCGATGATCTCGTCCAGCCACCCGAACTCGTAGCGTCCCTCGATCGGCTCCATCAGCGCCCACGAGTGAATGCCCAGGCTGACCAGGTTGACCCCGGCCTCGCGCATCAGGGCCACGTCCTCTTCGAGGACCTCGCGCGGCCACTGCTCTGGGTTGTAGTCCCCGCCGTAGGCGATGCCAGCAGGACGCTCCGGATACATCCATCCCCCTCGAGAAGCTCTGTGAACGTGCACAGTAATGCCGGACCTGCCCTTGAGGGAACAGTGACCCAGAATTTTCCTGCTCGCCCTCCAGGTTAACGAGACCGTAACGACCCCTTGACGGGCATTTCCGGACTGTTCCACTCTGTGCACGTTCACAGAACCCCCTACGGAGGTACGCAATGCGCGCCAACCGCCTTGGAGCAGCCCTGGTCGTCGCCCTCACGGCCACCCTCGCGAGCTGCGGGTCGGGCGAGCCCGCTCAAAGCACCGAGGCGGCGCAGAGCCCCACGGCCGCAGCACAGGGACCGGTCAAGCTCGTCTACTGGACCTGGGCCCCCAACATGGACAAGATCGTCGATGTCTGGAACAACGCCCACCCCGACATCCAGGTGACGGTCAGCAAGCAGGCCGGCGGCGACGACGCGGCCGCCAAGTACCTCACCGCGAGCAAGGCCGGCAACCCGCCGGACCTGGTGCAGGCCGAGTACCAGCACCTTCCTTCGTTCATCGCCGCCGACGCGGTGGCCGACCTCAAGGCCGAGACCGCCTCGATCAAGGGCGAGTTCTCCGACGGCCTGTGGAACCTGGTCACGCTCGGCACCGAGGGCGTGTACGGCGTGCCGCAGGACAGCGGCCCGATGATGCTCTTCTACCGCCAGGACCTGTTCGACAAGTACGGCATCGAGGTGCCGAAGACCTGGCAGGAGTACGCCGACGCGGCCCGCACGGTGCGCAAGAAGGACCCCAAGGCGTACCTCGGCACGTTCTCCAGCAAGGACCCGGGAGCGTTCACAGGGCTCGCCCAGCAGGCCGGCGCGCAGTGGTGGTCGATCAGCGGTGAGTCGTGGAAGGTCAACATCGCCGACGAGCCCACCAAGAAGGTCGCCGACTACTGGGACGGCCTGGTCAAGGAGGGCGCCATCGACGACATGCCGTTCTTCACCCCCGAGTGGAACAAGGCGCTCAACGACGGCAAGCTGCTGAGCTGGCCGTCGGCGGTGTGGGCGCCGGGCGTGTTGTCGACCAACGCGCCCAAGGCCAAGGGCAAGTGGGCGGTCGCGCCGCTGCCGCAGTGGAACGCCGGCGAGAGCTTCAGTGGCTTCTGGGGCGGCTCGTCCGTGGCCGTGTCTGCCAAGACGCCGAACAAGGCGGCCGCCGCGCAGTTCGCCACGTGGCTCAACACCGATCCGGCCGCTCTGGAGCTGCTGGTCAAGGAGGCCGCGATCTACCCGGCCTCGACCAAGGCCCAGTCGGCGCTCGGCGAGGCGCCGGAGTACTTCTCCAACCAGCCCGACTTCTGGCAGCAGGCCGCCGCCGTGTCCACCGGGGCGCGCGGGTTCACCTTCGGGCCGAACGTCGGCGTGACGTACAACGCCTTCAAGGACGCCTTCGACAAGGCGCTGCAGAACAAGTCGCCGTTCTCCGACGCCATTCAGACCATGCAGGACACCACCGTCGCCGACATGCGTAAGTCCGGCTTCCAGATCGCGTCATGAAGCGTTCGGCTCCCTACCTGTTCCTGACCCCGGCGATCGTCCTGTTCACGCTCTTCCTGGCCGTGCCCATCGGCTACACCGTCTACCTGGCGATGCTCAGGACCAAGGTGTCGGGGCTCGGCCTGGGGAAGGGCTCGCGGCGCGAGGTGTTCGTCGGGTTCGACAACTTCGCCGCCGCCCTGGCCGACGCGGAGCTCTGGAACGGCTGGCTGCGGGTGCTCGGCTACGGCTCCCTGGTGCTGGTCGTCATGCTCGGCCTGGCGCTGCTGTTCGCGCTGATGCTTGACTCGGCGCGGGTGCGGCTGGCGCGGTTCTCCCGGATCGCGATCTTCCTGCCGTACGCCGTGCCGGGGGTGGCGGCCACCCTGCTCTGGGGGTTCCTCTACCTGCCCTCGCTCAGCCCGATCAGGGAGATCCTGGACATCGACTTCCTGGGCGCCACCACCGTCACGTACTCCATGGCGAACGTGGCGGTGTGGGGCGGGGTCGGCTTCAACATGCTCGTGCTCTACACCACGCTCCGGGCGATCCCGCGCGACCTGTACGAGGCCGCGCGGCTCGACGGCGCGTCCGAGTTCCAGATCGCGCTCCGGGTCAAGATCCCGATCCTGACTCCGGCGATCATCCTGACCACCGTGTTCTCGATCATCGCCACGATCCAGGTGTTCACCGAGCCGACGACCCTGCGGCCGCTGACCAACACGATCAGCTCCACGTGGAGCCCGCTCATGAAGGTCTACCGCGACGCGTTCGTCACCGGCGACCTGTACTCGGCCGCCGCCACGTCGATCGTGATCGCGGCGATCTCGCTCGTCCTGTCGTTCGGGTTCCTGCGCGTGGTGCGCAACCGCGCCTTCGGGGAGGGCTGATGACCGTCGTCTCGCATCGCAGGCCGCGCGGCAAGGAGGCGTTCGGCGGCCTGGCGCCGACGGCGCTGCTGCTGCTCGGCGCGATCTACTGCCTGTTCCCGGTGTTCTGGGTGCTGATCGCGGCGACCAAGTCGCCGGCCGAGCTGTTCAGCACCTCAACGTTGTCCTTCGGCACCGGCTTCCTCGACAACGTGACACAGCTGTTCGCCTACCGCGACGGGGTGTTCTGGTTGTGGGCGGCCAACACGCTGATCTACGCGGGCGGCGGCGCGCTGCTGTCCACCGCGGTCTCGGCGGTCTCGGGGTATGCCCTGGCCAAGTACCGTTTCCCCGGCAGGAACCTGATCTTCAACCTGCTCATCGGCGGCATCCTGGTGCCGGCCGTGGTGCTGGCGATCCCGCAGTATCTGCTGTTCTCCAAGATCGGCCTGGCCGACAGCTACTGGGCCGTCCTGCTGCCGCAGATCCTGCATCCGTACAGCATCTACCTGGCCCGCATCTACGCCGCCGCGGCCATCCCCGACTCGCTGCTGGAGGCGGGGCGCATCGACGGGGCCACCGAGTGGCGCCTGATGTCGCGGGTGGCGATGCCGCTCATGGTGCCCGGCATGGTGACGATCTTCCTGTTCCAGTTCGTGGCGATCTGGAACAACTTCCTGCTGCCGTTCATCATGCTGGGCGACGACGGCAAGTTCCCACTCACGGTCGGGCTGTTCACGTTGCTGCAGTCGGGGGCGAACCAGCCGTCGCTGTACAACCTCATCCTGACCGGGGCGTTCCTGTCGCTGGTGCCCTTGATCGCGCTCTTCCTCACGATGCAGCGATACTGGAGGACCGACCTGTCCTCCGGAGCTGTGAAGTAACCGGATCCCCCGCTGGAAAGCGGGGGCTTTCAGCTCAAATGGGCTGGAAGCCCATGTGTTACCAGCACCAGCCGACAACCATTGAGGAGGTGACCGACGTTGGCTACGTTCCGCGTACGACAGAAGACCGACCGCGCTGTGCTTCACCAGCAGCGCGCTCTCGAATTCGAGTCAGCAGACAACCCCGGGATCAGGGACGAAACGGGGCTCGAAGGCCGTATGGCACCGGGCGCGGGACCTGTGCGAGGTGAGACCTCCGGCAGTTCACCTGCCGCCGAGGGCGTCACCCCGGACCATCCAGTCCGGGAGAAGGGACGTGAGTCCCACCCCTACGTGTTCGTGCTCGACAAGCACGGGTACCCACTCCAACCCTGCACCCCCGCCAGGGCGCGCAAACTGCTAACGAAAGGACGCGCCGTTGTTCACCGGCACACTCCATTCGTCATCCGTCTCAAGGACCGTTCCATAGACACCTCAGAAGTCGATGGAGTAGAGGTGGGCGTCGATCCCGGCTCACAGCACACCGGCATCGCGATGTTCACTGCTCAGGCAGGCGAGCGCCGCGCCAGGTTCGCGATCCGGCTCGACCACCGCGGTGCCACGATTCGGAAAGTGCTGCAGCAGCGGGCCGCCTACCGGCGCCGCCGCCGTACCCAAAACCTGCGCTACCGCAAGCCTCGCTTCTTCAATCGCACCCGGCCGTCAGGATGGCTCCCGCCATCGCTGCTACATCGAGTGGCCACTACCGTCTCGTGGATCGACCGGATAGCTCGCTGGGCACCGGTGCAGGCGGTACATGTGGAGCGGGTCGCGTTTGACACCCACGCCCTCGCCGCAGGCAAGCCTCTGGAAGGCGTCGAGTATCAGCTCGGCACCCTGCACGGCACCGAGGTCCGCGAATATCTGCTCGCCAAGTGGCGGCGGGCCTGCGCCTATTGCGGCGCCAGCGGGGTGCCGCTGAACATCGACCACATTCACCCTCGCAGCAGGGGAGGATCCGACCGCCTCTCCAACCTCACCCTGGCCTGTGTGTCCTGCAACCAGGACAAAGGCAATCAGCCGGTCGAAGACTTCCTCGCCTGCAAGCCGGAACTGCTGGCGAAGATCCTCGCGCAGGCCAAGGCCCCGCTTCGTGACGCGGCAGCCGTGCAGTCCACCCGCTGGGCGCTGTGGCGCGCACTCGACGACCGCTTTCCCGCACACGTGGCCTCGGGAGGTCGCACGAAGTGGAACCGCACCCGCAACCACCTGCCGAAAACCCACACGCTGGACGCCCTAGCCGTGGGCAAGCTCGACACCATTACCGAAACTGTGTCCATCGTGCTGGTCGCCGGATGCGCCGGCCGCGGAACCCGCGCCCGCACTCGACCCGACAAATATGGCTTCCCCCGCCTCCGCATGCCTCGCCGGAAACTGTACTTCGGCTTCCAGACCGGAGATTTCGCCCGAGCCATCGTGCCCACCGGCAAGAAGCAAGGGACCCATATCGGGCGCGTCGCCGCCCGCACCAACGGCTACTTCAACGTCATGACCGTCCACGGAACTGTCCAAGGCGTCCACCATCGTCACTTCCGTCTCCTTCAGCGAGCGGACGGCTACGCCTACACCAAGCAGAAGGAGGGAAGGGCATCCTCCTCGGCCTGAAGCCCAGGATTTCCAGCCCCAGACATCTGATGAAGCGCCCTACGATCCACGACGTCGCCGCCGCTGCGGGCGTGTCCCGCGGCACGGTGTCCCGTCTCCTCAACGGGGACAAATATGTCAGCCCGGCGGCGCGCGTGGCCGTCGAGCGGGCCATCTCGGAGACCGGCTACGTCGTCAACCGGGCTGCTCGCAGCCTGGTCACGCAGCGGACCGGGTCGGTGGCGATGGTGTTGTCGGAGCCACACCAGAAGCTCTTCGAGGACCCCAACTACAGCACGCTGATCCGCGTCGCCATCAGGATGCTGGCCGAGCGCGACATGTCGCTGGTGATGATGCTGGCCGGCGACGAGGGCGACCGTGAGCGGGTGGTCCGCTACGTGCGCGGCGGCCACGCCGACGGCGTGCTGCTGGTCTCCACGCACGCGGGCGACCCCCTGGTGGAGGCGCTCGGGTCCGGCCCGCCCGCCGTCTCCTGTGGCGCCGTCATCGGCCACGAGAACGTCATCCCGTACGCGGCCGCCGACGAGCGGCTCGGCGCCCGCCAGATGACGGAGTATTTCGTCAGCCAGGGCCGCAAACGCATCGCCATGATCACCGGCCCGATGGACACCCCCGGCGGCATCCAGCGTCTCGAGGGCTTCGCCGAGGTGCTCGGCCGCAAGGCGACCACGAAGCTGATCGCGCACGGCGACTGGACGCAGGCCAGCGGCGAGCGGGCGATGGCGGAGCTCCTGGACAGGGCGCCCGACATCGACGCGGTCTTCGTGGCCTCGGACCTGATGGCGGCCGGAGCGCTGGCCACGCTGCGGGCGGCGGGGCGGCGCGTGCCGGACGACGTGGCGGTGGGCGGTTTCGACGACTCGTCGGTGGCGCTCTCGACACATCCGCCGCTGACCACGATCAGGCAACCGCTGGCGGAAATGGCGCAGGAGACCATCCGGTTGCTGTTCGCACTGCTGGACGGAGCGAAACACGTCGACCCCGTGATACTGCCGACGGAACTAGTGGTCCGAGAATCGGCCTGACTTTGATGGGGCCCGTGTGACGCATTCCTGAAAACGACAATTTTTCGGGAATGGCAATGTAAGATCACGCAAATCCACATTGACGCATGAGGAGCCGACCGTGGGCGACCGCGAGCACGAGCGCGCACCGCAGGGAATCGACACGACCAAGCCCAGCGTGGCCCGCGTGTACGACTTCATACTCGGCGGCAAGGACAACTTCGAGATCGACCGCCAGGTGGCGCGCCGGGCGCTGAAGGTGGCCCCGGACGCGACCGAGGCGGCCAGGGCCAACCGGGAGTTCCTCGCCCGCGTGGTCCGCCATCTGGCGGGCGAGGCGGGGATCCGCCAGTTCCTGGACCTCGGCTCCGGCCTGCCGACACAGGGCAACGTGCATGAGATCGCCGGGTCGGTCGCGCCCGGCGCGCGCGTCGTCTACGTGGACCACGACCCGATCGTGCTGGTGCACGGCCGCGCGCTGCTGGCCGTGAACGACACCACCACGGTGGTGGAGGCCGACCTCAGGGAGCCGGAGGCGATCCTCGGCCATCCCGGCGTGACACGGCTGATCGACTTCGACGAGCCGGTGGCGCTGCTGATGTTCGCCATCCTGCACCACCTGGCCGACCATGAGGACCCGGGCGGGCTCACCGCGCGCATCATGGGCCGCCTGGCCCCGGGCAGCTACCTGGCCGTGTCCCACTTCCACAATCCGGGAGAGGCGCTGCCCGAGGTGTCCCAGCAGGCGTACTCGGCCGAGAAGATCTTCAACGAGTCGCTGGGGACGGGGCGGTGGCGGACGCGCGAGGAGATCCTGGCGTACTTCGACGGGCTGGAGCTGGTGGAGCCGGGGCTGGTGCCGCTGCCTCAGTGGCGGCCGCAGGCCGACGACCGGGCCGAGCCCGGGATCACGTACCACACGTTCGTGGGGGCGGTGGCCCGCAAGCCCCGCTGATGCTCGGACGACACCATGCACACGGCGCTCATCGCTCCTGTGAAATTTCGATCACGGCCCTCAGCCGTGGCCCGACATCCCTACGCCAGTGAGCCACGTCCATACTTCCGCTACCGCACTCGGCCGTCCCCGGCTCGTCTCCATACGCGTGACGTTCCGGCCGCTCCACTCCGTCCGCCGGATCACCCACTGCCCGCCTTCAGAGCACAGCTCATACTCGACGCCCCCGATCACGGTGTGCGTCATGACCCGCGAGCGTGTCCCTCGGGAGTCGTACGGGGTCCACTCCAAGCCGACCCTGTCAGAGACGGCAGTCATGCCGACCGCTCCGGCACGGTATCGGCCGACGTGTGCCGCAGCCTGTTCGGATGCTTGGTCGGCCCGTCGATCAGGCCAAGACTCCGGGACCACCGGGGGTTCGTCTTGATCGCCACATCGAACGCGACCACTTCCCCCCAACCGCCCTCGGCAAGCGCCTCGATCAGCCACGTCCACGCGAACATGAGGTCTGTCGAGAGGATCTGGCCGGAGACCTCATCAGGGTTCGGCGGGTTGACGTGCGCCTGGGCAAGATACACGTTCGTCGTGTTCTTCGGCACGTGGATCAACATGCCGTTGATCTCGACGACCACCTTGTCGACCGGCTGCCAGGGTGTGAAGGCGTCCATGTCAGGAAGGTGCGGACGCCGGATTTCGAGGGTCCACGATGTTGCGTGATGTTGCTCGCAGAGCCTCGCAACACCTCGATTTGATCGTAAGCATTCAACAGGGCTCAAGATCGAGTAGGTCGTGAGGATTGCCTTCGTCCCGTCCCCGGCGGTGCTGCAGTCCGGCTGGGTGCGCCCGTCCACGGTGCGTGTGCTGTGCACGGATCCAGCGCGGGCTCAGGGGTCCGCGGGTTCGGCCGTGAGCCGGTGGATGCCGAGCAGGGCGTAGCCGAGCACCACGAAGGCGGCCAGCGCTGCGAGCGACGCCGACGCGACGGCCAGCCAGCCCAGTCGTTCCACGTTCAGGAACGGGTAGACGTAGCGACGGGGCAGATTGGGGCTGGCAAGAAGCACGAAGGCGCCGTACAGAAGCGGGTAGCCCAGCCAGGCGAACGGCGCCGCCCATCGGACTCGGCGCGACCGGTCGAAAGCGGCCCAGTCGACCAGCGCCATGATGGGCGTCACGTAATGCAGCAGGAAGTTGCCCAGCCCGCGTATCCCGCCGCCGGCCAGCAGTGCCAGCGGGTTGGCCAGGTCCCGCGAGACGTAGTTGACCAGGCATGTGACCAGCAGGTACAAGGTCACCGCGCCTTTGACGTCGGCGGAGGCTGGTTTCCTGCGGTCGTTGACCAGCCGCCAGCCGTAGTAGAGCGCGAGCATGACGTTGCTCTGCACCGTGAAGTATGCCCACGGGTGGCCGATCGACGTCGCCAGGCACACCAGGCCTGCGACGGCCGCCGTGACCAGCAGGATCCGCCACGCCGTCATCCGACTCTCCGTAACCAGCGCGGGTGCTCGGCCCGGGCCGCCGCGTACCAGAAGGGGTGAGGCGGGTTGAACGTGCTGCCCGGCAACGGCCGCAGCGCGGCCGGGATCTCCCCGAGCTGGGCGAACCCGATCACCCAGCTCGGCTCGGCCGCTGGCACGCCGCCACACAGGAGCTCACCCTGGCGAGGATCCGTGCCGTGAGCGTGCAGACCAGCACGGTGCGGAGGATGTCGCTCGCGTACTTCGACACGGGGCCGTCGAACAACGTGTGCACGCTCAACATCGACGCGGCCCGCAACAGTCAGGACGGCTGCGCAGGGGGCGGGCAGGCGGAACATCGTGATCACGTTAGCGCCAGGGTAAACATTCATCAACTCGGTGACGTTGTGTGATGCTCGCTGGTCAGTCGGTCGGACGATTGGGGGCATCCAGAGGTGGCCGGTGAAGGCGCGGCGGATCGCGTCCAGGGCGTTCAGGCCGTGCTTGCGGGCCGAGTCGAGGTAGGAGCGGACCGCCAGCCAGGCGGCGGCACCGGTCTCGGCTCCAGGTAGACCAGCGCCCGTTCCGGCGCAATGTCAGCCAGCCCCTGCTCGGTGGCCTTCTTGGCCTGCTTGTTCAACTCCGCCAGCGCCCAGCGCACCTGGAGCGGCCAGCGCTCATCGGGATGGTCCTCGGCCGCGGCGGTCAACTCCCTGATCAAGTGCGCCCCGCACAACTGGTGCCGAGCATCGGGGTAGCCGTCGTACAAGGCGAGGGAGTCGTGGACCACCACACCGCGAAACTCCGGCAGCACGCCCAGCGCGTTGGCGCCCTCACGCGAACGCGACCCCAGCCCGAGCAGGGTCAGCCGCTCGGTGCAGGCCACATGCAGCCACCGCCGCCCGCTGCCGATCCGGGTGGTGGTTTCATCGGCGTGCAGCACATGCCCGAGAGTTAACAGGGCACGGATCAGTTTCAGGCTGTCGCCCACCGCCTCGGCGGCCTGGCCGAGCACCCCTGACACCCAGCCGGTTGAGACATTCGCGCCGGTCAAGTCCGTGATCAGTTGGGCGGTCCGCTCGACCGGGATGTGTTGGAAGACTAGAAGGTAGACCGCCAGGGCGCGCAGATTCGGCCCATAGGAGGTCGGCGAGCCGGCCACCGTGGCGGGCATCGCCGCCGAGTCGTCGTCCCGCATGCGCAGCGGCACCGGTGTGCCCGATGCTCGGTCACCGTCACGGTGACCAGGGGAATGTCACACCTGGCGGCGCTCGTATCCGGTGCTGTCGGCCAGCCCCGGTCCGGCCCCGCACCCCGTACACGACTCGGGCAAGTGATCGTCGACCGTGTCGGGCCGATCGACCATGGCCAGCCCGCCGCCCGCCGAACCCGGCTGGCCACCCCGAAGCCGACCGCTCTGTCCCCCCGGCTTCTTCTCTGGCCGGGTGAAGGTGTCGGCCGACGGCGGCAGCGAGGAGTTCCCCGAGTTGCGGCCCAGTCGCCGCTCCAGTTCGGCCACCCGTCCCGAGAGCCGCTCATTCTCCACACGCAGCCGGTCGTTCTCGGCCCGCAACTCACCGATAACCCGCGCCTGCTCCACAACGAGGGCGGCAAGCTCGTCATACGACGGACGCCCATCCCCGGCCTGCACACGAAGATCATCCCATGGGGGACCAACCACCTACGCCTTATGATCTTGAACTCTGATGAATGTTTACATTTGATCAGCTCTGTCCGGCCCACGACTGTCGCGCCGACGCGAAGAGCACCCGCGCTTCGTCGCCATAGACGGCCGACTCGGAAAGAGCCTGAAACGCCTTCTCGTAAAGCGCGACGTCGCCGGGAGCCTTCACCCGGACCTGCCCGGGGACGGTGTCCACCCGAACCTGTTCGGTGTCGTAGATCCAGAAGTTCTCAGGTGGCCAGATCCCGGTGTCCGGCCGCCAGGTGACCACACCGAGGCTGGCGTTCGCGCGCCGCGTCAGGTCCGTGAGCTTGTCCATCTGCGCCGCCATGTCGGCTGGCGCGCAGAATGGCGTGTGCAGCCCCTGCTCACCGATCAGGAACGAACCGGCGCGCTCCCGTCGTCATGACCTCATGCTGCTTCATGCGCGCCTCAACGGCCGTGTCCACGTCGTCCGGGATCACCCGGAAGCCGACGATCTTCGATAGTTGCCCGCGTGCGTACGCCTCGGTCTGGACGAGTCCCGGGATCGCGCTGTGCTGGAAGATCCGGAAGTGGCTGGTCCGCTCGTAGAGCGGTAGAAATGATCGCTGTACCTGTCCGATGCCGGTCTCTTCGAGCCGTCGCCACTCGGTGTAGAAGGCGTTCACGTTCCGGACGCTAGCGACGAGATCCATCGTCTGAGACTCGGCACCGCAAATCCGGCACCACTCCCGGACATCAGTCTCGGTCGGAAGTTGCTTGTTGTTCTCCAGCTTCGGGACCTTGCTGAAGTGCCATCCGGCTTGTTGTGCCAGGTCACGGCCGGTTATCCCGGCCATGCCCCTGATCTCGCGTAGACGAGCCGCGAGGATTCCTCGCGCTGGCCGCAGCCCTCCGGCCGACCCATCTTTTTCAGAGATCACTCCGCCGGTCTGGTATCGACGGAGGTCCTTAGGACCTGATCAGGGGTCACAGCAGCTCAACACGGCCATGCCAGGCCTTGGGAGTTGACAATCTTTGCGCGTTCAGCCCGGAGGGTCTTCCACACGCTGAAGTCAAGTTTGGCGCGCCACCAGCCAATTTCGAGAATGCCAATTATCACTTTCAAGCCTGTTTGAGAAGAGATATCGGCTCCCGCAAGGCGAGTGTTACGGCCTTTAGTATGCAGATTGTGGTGACTTTTCTCACCTTGCTGATTAATCTTGCGCAATGTAAACCTAATTTGCCATTCCAAACACAGCAGATTGAGGGTGTTAGTGAACAATTTAGTCAGCACGGCGAGACGGGATTGGCCGCCTCGCCGACATCTCGCGATGGCGACGGTGCTCACGGTGGCAGCATCGCTGCTCGTCGCAGGCTTCGTACCCAGCACTGGCCGAGCCCGAGCCCACCAGCAGCGGTACCATATCCAGCCCAGCGGTGACCACCCTTCCTCGGCCTGAGGACCCCGATGCACCTCTGCGTGCCGCGATCGAGGAGGCCAAGAAACGGAATGAGCCCGTGGCCGTGGAGGCCGTCTACACCGAGTCCTCCCGAACGTGGGCCTAGCCAGTCAGCGCAGTCACCTCAGTCAGCGCAGGCTGACCCGTGTAGCCCCAGTGTCGCTTCGTGGACCTCGCTCGGAGGGCCGGGGAAGTCCACTCTCCGGCCCGCCAAGGGGCTACTGTTCGAGGTGCTTCACAAGGCGTTCTGGAGAAGGTACGAGCCCCGGGACAGCACTGCCTGGACTATCCAGAAGATAGGCGCTGTTTCCACCCTGTACACCAGCCCGTGGTTCATTAACCCGAGTACCAAGGACAAGAACGGCCGCTGGATACTAGACACCAAGGCGATGAAGCGGCACCGGAGCGTGATGCTCAACTCGACAGTCGACATCAAATCTCAGCCGTGCTTCGTCGTGAAGTCCGCCAGCGCCGAGTACGGTTTCTCGATCGGCGGAGGCTTCAGCAAGGACGGTGCCGAATATTCAGGATCCAATAGCATAGCGGTTACCCAGGCAGGCGGAAAGGACTGCGGCAGCGAATTGCTCGCTCCAGGCTCGGTACGCAAGACGTACGGTCCTCTCTACAGCAATGTGGGCCTTCGCACCGCCATGTGGAGCAGCCCGAACGCTGCTGACGCAGACTGCTGGCAGACATCGGGGAGCGTCTGCGGCATCACCAGATACACCCAGAAGACCGAGGGAATCTTCCACTACGCGCGAAAGGAAGGAGATTCGAGCAATAAGATCACTGGCCCCCCACGTCCTGGAGTGACTACAAGGGCTAGTAGGAGAAGAGAACTGACACCCTCCTGACTCGGCTCATCGCTGCGAGCCCGGGACGCCCTCCACGAGAAATCCAAGGGCCGCGCGGGCTCGCGGCTCTCCCCGACAGGAAAAGAAACTGCAGTTGGGGTTAAGTCAGACCATGCGCAGGATTTTCGGACGGATAACATGCATCGATGGATTCTGGTAGCCACGTTGATCCTGGCGGCAAGCGGCTGCTCAGCACCCAGCAGTACGGATAGGAAGCGCGCGCAAGGTAGCCCCACGGCATCGCCCACCCTTTCTCTCAAAGAACTGACAGCCGGCATCAAGGGGGGCATTGTTTTTCAGCGCATCGACCAAAGAACAGCTCAATGGGAAGGAGAGTTTCAGGCGAAGGATTCATACACTATCGCCTTCGATTGCGCCGGAACCTCCGGGAACGTGTCTATCAAAGTAGACTCCTCCCACTTCGGGCATGAATGCTCCAAGGGGCCTACAAAGACCAGATTCAGCCGTATACCGGAGGGAGAGAAGGGGCCGCACCACGTGGAGGTGAACGCGCCCGCCGGGGCGAAATGGACGATGCAGGTCTTCAGCTAGTACTTCAGTGGTGCCATCCCCCGCCTCTCGCCCCCTCTGGCACCCCCAGCCGATGACAGCAACCTTCAGTCCAAGTATGTTCTTTGGGCAGAGATCGTCTGCCGTCCTCTGACCTTCGCGGGATGGCCCCCACAGGTGGCGGGGCTTCCTACCGAACCGGTCACCCGCGCTGCAACGCGGAGGCGACTAAGAATGGACAACGGATGAAGCCAGTCACTCAAGGAAAGTACGTCCGTCCGCAATAAGCGGAGGCATACGCCTACGCGAATCGCGGCCTGGACTGACCGGCATTCTCGGAGAATGCCGGTCCGTCCAGGCCGCCAGGTTCAACGAAGGAGGAAGGCAGCCGAGAATGAACGGTGTCCAGTCACCCTATCGAACGGTGCTCGTGGCTGCGGCAGTTCTGATTCTGCTGCTCGCCGGATGTACGCCATCAAAGGCGAACGTCCACAAGGACGAGCGGACATTAACGGAGCTCACCCTCAGTGCTCTGTCGGTTGCCCATCCGGACTACGGCTTCAGTCCAGCACCCGCTCAGGAAAAGACTGCTGATGGCCTGTCGGTGATTTTGACCGCCTACCCCATCGGCGCCTTCATGACGGGGGATGTCGGTACGGTGCCTGTCTCGGTGACGTTCGACCAGGATTCGAGGGTCAAACGTGTGTCGCCACTCCCCGAAACTCGCCTGGGCCGTGTGCTTGAGGTTCTGGGAACCTCGAAAGGAAGCGTCGAAGTCGCACAAGACACACGAGAGCTGCTCTCGAACATCGGGCGCAGTGTTGAGGTGGTGGCCGTTGCCGAGTTCGCCGAGCCCATGACGGAGGCTGCGGTCCTGAGAGCTAACTCGGGGCTGGCCCAGCCCCAGCGGGTGCTTCTAGCACCAGGAGGGGGACAACTGCCCCTCGGCAACGGCCTTTACTGCGGCCGGACATGTGATAAGCAATCCTATGTGGCCTCCTTCCAGGAATGGGTGTCCACCCTGCGGCCACAAGATCAGTCCGCTTTGAAGGCGTTCGGCCTTGACCTAGAGAACCTGAAAGCGGCATCACAGCAGGGCAAGATCTACGGCTTCGTATACGAGAACTACGACGCGGAAACGCTGCTGGAGATCTCGAAGAATCCGAAGGTAAGGGCGCTGTATGTGGCGGACGTCACCCTGAAGTGCGCCTCCGATAGCGCCGCACTCTGCGAACCAGTGAGGGACTGAGGGAGAATCGCCGCTGGCCTGGCCGCCTCCAGACTCAGCAACGCGGTCGTGGCCACTCCGAGAACCGTGGCCCACTTACGCAGCGTCGCGATCCGTACGTCCTGCCGCTCGCCTTGCTCCACCTTGCGGATCAAGGACAGGGAGACTCCTGAGCGCTCCGCAAGTGCCCGCTGGCTGAGTCCGCGCCGCTTGCTATGGACTGGAGACGTTCGCCCAACACGCTTTCATCTTGCGGCAACAACGTGTCTCTGAGAGTGCTGTCTTTCCAGGCTCTACACGGCTCCCGCGTAGACCCAGCGGCCGTCGAGGCGGACGAAGCGGCTGTGTTCCTCCATCTCCCCCGGCCTGCCGCGGTCGACGTAGTGGGCGCGGAAGCGGACCGTGCCCTCGGTGTGGATGACACTGCCGCCGGTGGTCTCCAGGATCTCCAGGCGAACCCAGCGCACCCGTTTGTCCAGGTCCAGGCGGGCGGGGCGGGCGGCCGGGTGCCAGGTACCCAGCAGGTAGGCCTCGTCTCCTACGCCGAACGCGGTGAAGCGGGAGCGCATGAGCTGCTCGGCGGTGGTGGCGGCCGCCTCGCCGCGGTGCAGCTTGCCGCAGCAGTCCTCGTAGGAGGCGGGCAGGCCGCAGAGGCATGATCGAGGAGGCATGCGGTCTATTCTGCCCCGAGGCGGGTCGCCAGGTCGGTCAGGGTGGCGCCGAGCGGGGCGTCCAGGGTGAGCGTGGCGTCGGTGTCGCCGCCGGTCGGGCCCTGGTTGACGATGGCGATCGGGATACCGAGCGCCGCGGCCTTGGTGACGAACCGCAGGCCTGATTTGATCGCCAGCGAGGATCCGAGCACGAGCAGCGTTCGCGCCCGGGTCACCGTACCGAAGCACTCGTCGACGCGGGTCCGGGGCACGTTCTCGCCGAAGAAGATCACATCCGGTTTCAGCAGGCCGCCGCAGCCGGTGCAGTCCACCACCTGGAAGCCCTCTACCTGTTCGTCGGTGAGTACGGCGTCGCCGTCGGGGTTGATCTGGTGGCCGGTGGCGTGCCAGTGCGGGTTGGCCTCGCGCAGGCGGCGGTCCAGGTCCGCGCGCGGGGTGCGTTCCCGGCATGACAGGCAGACGACGCGGTCGAGGCCGCCGTGCAGCTCGATCACCCGCCGCGCGCCTCCCGCCTGGTGGAGGCCGTCGACGTTCTGGGTGACGATGCCGGATACCAGGCCGTGCCGCTCCAGCGCGGCCACGGCGCGGTGGCCGGCGTTGGGCAGGGCCTGGCCGATCTGCTGCCAGCCGACGTGGCTGCGCGCCCAGTAGCGGCGGCGCGCCTCCGCGCTGCCGACGAAACGCTGGTACGTCATCGGCTCGGCGCGCCGGGCCTGGCCTGTCGGTCCCCGGTAGTCGGGGATGCCCGACTCGGTCGACAGGCCCGCACCGCTCAACACCGCCACTTCTCCCCGTCCGACCAGCTCGGCCAACAGAGCGTGGTCGGCCGACTCGCGCGGATCGCCTGGCTCGGCCGCCTCCACCAGGTCCGCGAGTGGGGACTTCGTCGTGCTTGGAGTCACATGTCCATGGTGCACGACTCAGTCGCCTGGTCGCCCCGCGCCTGGGGCCGAGTCCCTAACTTGGTGGCTGACCCGGGGTCGCCAGGCTTGTTGTGAATTCGTTATTGACGCCCCGTACAACTAAATGGTCCGCTCTCCCTGAAAGGTCAAGCGATCTACGGGGAGTCCACATGCAACGCGCCGCCAGGCGCGCGTTATCGCGCGCCTTCATCGTCATGTCCGCCTTATCCTGCATGATCGCGCTGGGGGCAACCCCTGCGAGCGCCGACCCCGCACCCTTCCCACGGTCCACCGAGGGACCCACTGTCGCCACAGGCCCCGCGATCGCCGCGAAACCGGTCATCGCGCAGGTGCCGAAGATAGAGGTCCCGCCCAACGGCACGGTGAACGTGCCTCGAGGCCCATCACTGGCCGCGCGCCCCGTGGAGGCGCGTCCGGTGGGCCCGGAGCGACCGCAGGTGACGATCCCCGCGGGCCCCACCCTGTTCAACCAGCTCGACGCCGCCGCCAAGGCCCGGCTGGCCAGCCATGGCCTGGTCACCGACGGCAAGGTCGACCCCGACGTGCGCAAGTACATGCCCGCGACCGACCAGGCCGGCATCCTTGACCTGCCCGGCCCGCTGGCCGATGTGGTGGCCCAGGCGGCGGTCAAGGTCAAGGAGCTGAGCGGCTTCGACCTTGCAGCGCTGTATCGCGCGCTGCCCGAGGGCGTCCCGCTGATCACGTACCGGCTGTGCGCCGAGACCGCCACCAGGTCCGTCTCGTGCTCGATCCCCCGCCCGATCGTGGTGCCGGTCGTCGCCGATGTCACCGGCGACGGCACGCCCGACCTGCTGGCCGATCTCGTGCCCGCGCTCGACATCAATCTGATCAGCACGGCCGCCAACACGCTGAACTCCACCCAGCAGCGGCTCAACCAGGTGATCAAGGACATTGAGGCGATCATCAACGATCCGCTGAAGCTGCTCGAGCTGCTCAACCTGAAGAAGCAGCTGGAAAAGCAGCTGGCCCAGCAGCGCTACGACCTCAGCATCCAGATCACCGCGGGCCTCGGCCTGCTGAGCGCCCGCCTCCCGACCAGCGAGACCCATGGCGGGGAGCTCAAGGCGCAGGTCTGGGCGCAGTACGACATTCCCGCCTCGCTCGACTTCTCTACCTTCAAGCGGTTCTCCATCGGCTTCGATGGCTATCACCGCGGCACCTCGCTCTCGACCCTCGATTGGGGGGTCTACACCGTCGACCCCATCGCCGCGACCCGCGGAATCGTGGACGTTCGCGCCAACCTGTGCAGGTTCCAGCCCGGTACGGCCATCGCCACCGTGGCAGGACTGGGCGACCTCGAGAGCAGGCAGCTGGTCGAGCCCACGCTGGCCAGTCTCAGGCAGAGCCCGGTGCCGCAGCGGTTCACCGCCAGGGCCAGGTTCGACACGGGCACGTTCGAGGGCAGGCTGGAGGTCTCCTCGTCGCAGCCCGCCGTGCTGGACGGCCTCGTCCTCACCAACAAGGCCGAGGACCAGTTCACCGAGATCTATGTCAACCAGCTGCCGGCCCAGGTGACCGCCGAGCTCACCAGGAACACCAAGAACGGCGAGGCGGACGTGCACTTCACCAGCTCGGCGGCGATCGAGCAGGCATCGGTGCACAACTACCTCTACACCGGCGAACGCCTGGACAAGGTGGCGGAAGGCGCGCTCACCAAACTGCCCACCGATATCCGCGCTCATTACGCCTCCACCGACGGCGAGAAGACGACGCTGGACGTGGACGCCAACGCGCCGCTGGCCAAGACCGTCGATGCGGCCTATTTCGACCGCGCGGCCGCCAAGACCATCGTCAAGGCCGGGCTTACCGACCTACCGGCACACCTGAAGCTCGAACACGACCACGCGGCCAACCACCTCACGGCCACCACCGACTCCAGGATCGGGCGCCTCACCGCGCTGGTGCAGCGGAACGAGGGCGCCATCTCGGCGCCGGCCGGAGATCACGTCACGCTGATCAAGGACGCTGCCGTCATCGGCGCGGCTGCCACGATCAACGGGCTCGCCGGGTTCGACGTGACGTACGGCGGTCACCCGCACGCCCTGCTCACCCTCAACCCGGGCGGCCAGGCGTTCTCCGGCGCGGCCGACATCGACGACACCCACCTCGCCCGGGTGACGATCTCCAACCTGCCCGCCTCGGTGGAGGTGGATCTCGACCCGGCCGCCAGGAATGCCAAATACCGCGCCGCCACGGTGATCAATTCCCTGCGCGCCGCCTACGCCAACGTCACGAGTGGCCCCACGATCGACGGGACGCTCACCGCGATCCCGGCCAGCGTGGACGCCTCGTGGACGCTCGGCGACAAGACGGTCGTGGACGTCACCACCTCCACCAGCCTCAAGAAGATCGATTTCTACGTCAACAAGGCCTACGTGACGCAGGTCAGCGCAACGAGCGGCGAGGACCTGCAGGCCACGGTCGACGACATCCCGACCCACCTCACGGTGACCGCCGACATGGTGGCCAAGCACCTCGACTGGACCGCCGACAAGCCGGTCACCTCGGTGTTCGCCTTCGCCAGGGTGAACGTTCAAGGCAGCTACTTCCGGGTCGCCGCCAAGGTCGCCACCGTACCCGCCCGGTTCACGGCCAGTTGGGGTGAGGGCGTCTACCGCTTCACCGGCGTGTCAGGACCGATCGGCTCAGCCACCATCGCGGCCACCAACCACGACGGCGCCCTGGCGCCGAGCGGCCCGCATCTGGCGGCCCATTTCCGCGAGTCGGACAAGCAACTCGACGCCAGCGTCCGCATCGACGGGCTGAGCAATGTCGAGTTCAGCAAGCAGGACACCGGCTTCACCGCCGACTTCCAGGCCGCCCGCCAGGTCGTCGCGCTGGACGCCGACCTCTATCTGGCCGGCGGGCTGCGCTTCGGCGGGCTCGGCACGCTCGGCCCCATCCCCGGGCACATCGAGGTGTCGGCGGCCGAGGGCGGTGCGGTCAGCTACAACGCCAATGGCGACTCTCTCGACCTGAAGGCCGACGTCTGGCTGGGCAAGACCGCGGGCATTCCCGACGGCGCGCCCGGCTTCGCCAACGGCATCGCGCTGGTGGAGGGTTCCGGCGGCAGCCAGGACGACGGCCCGTTCTGTACGGCTCGCGGCTGCTTCGGCGTGCGCGGCTTCATCAATCTCAGCGGGCTTCCGTCCGGCGTCACGGTCGACCTGGCCAAGAAGACGTTCACCTTCTCCGGCTACCGGCCGAAGGTGGACGAGCTGAAGCTGTACGTGGCAGGCAAGATCCTGCCGCCCGTTCCCATCAAGGCGCTGGCCACGCTGACCGGACTGCCGGAGCAGATCACCAGCGTACAGATCGGCGACTTCGACGCGGGCAAGGGATCGATCAAGGCGAACTACAAGATCGAGCCCGTGGCCACGCTGCCCAAGGTGGAGGTCATGGCCGAGTCGGAGGTCCCCGACTTCGGCGTCGTGCGTGGCCAGATCGTCATCGACAAGGTGCCCGCCGCCTTCTCCGTCAACGGCGCCTACGGCCAGGAGACGAGCATCACGGTCGGCAACTCGGCCCCGGTGGACCGGCTTCTGGCCAAGGTGACCGTCGACCCGGACACGGACGGACGCGGCACCGGCGTGATCGAGTTCACCGACGTGCCAGCGGCATTCACCATCGGCGCGAACGTCACGGGCAAGGGCCTGCAGGTGCCCAACTTCACGTACAAGTCCGCCGCGAGCACGCTCGACGGACTGTTCGGCCTCCAGGGTGCACTGCTGAAGAAGTTCATCGTCCGGCCCGAGGGTGAGCTCATCGACGCCAGCTTCCAGCTCACCGACCTGGCAGGGGACACCACCGTCAAAGTCAACGAGGACCTCTCGATCGACATGCTGTCCGAGCCCCAGGCGACCAAGCTCGTCGAACTGCACGCGGGAGTGGTCATCTCGCCGGTCGCCCAGCAGGCGGTGTCCGTCCGCAAGGACATCCCGTACACCGCCGGGTTCTTCGCCTTCCAACTCGACGGCGACTACAAGCTGGACGAGAGCAGGCTCGGCGACTTCGGGATCGCCGTCCACGACATCAACACACTGAGGATCAAGCCGGGCAAGATCCCGTTCGGGCTCGAAGCGCCTGCGGCCCTCGGTTTCGTCTTCCCCGGCTTCGAGGGCGACTACGGCACCCTCGACCTCGGGGTGAACGAGCTTGATCTCAAGCACGACGTGACGCTGAACGTGAAGATCGACAGGGACCTCGGCCCGGACGCGTTCAACGACACGTTGCGGCTGCTGCCCGCCAGGAGCGTGCAACTGCACCGCTACGACCAGCAGATGCGGGACATCAGCTCCAAGCTCCAGTTCGAGGTGGGCATCGACCTGTTCTGCCTGTCGCTCAGCACCAAGCCGGGCTTCGTCCCGCCGAAGAGCACCAACACGATCACACTGAACGGAGCCGACGGCCAGCAGATGGTCACCCTGCTCGACCCTGACGACCAGGTGCAGGACTACATCATCGACCTGTTCGCGCACTTCATGTCGCCCTTCGACGGGGCCGACTGGGAGGTGCACGGATTCGACCCAGGAAGCTGCGAGCAGCTTCTACAGTGACCTGGATGAACGGTGACCACGACGCCCGCGGGACGCACCTATCCCGCGGGCTCGCGGCACTCGCGCTGACGGCCGTCGCGCTGGACGCGGCGGCCGGGTGCTCATGGATACGCGGCTGCGCCGAGACCCGGCTGCAGGTCGAGCCGCTCCACGTGACCGACACGTCGGCGCCCGTCACGCTCACCGCCAGGCTCACCACGGACGACGGCAGGCCCGTCGCCCGCGCGCGCATTCATTTCTTCGCGCGGATCGGCGCACCGGGCGAGCAGCTGGGTGAGCAGATCGGCGATGGCATCACCGACGCCGACGGGGTGGCCAGTCTGGTGCGGCGCGACGGCGTGGCGGGTCTCGTGCTGCCGGGCAAGCGCGTGGTCGGTTACTCGGCCCAGTTCGCCACGATCGGTGAGGTCGGAGGCAAGGACTACTGCTGGACCGAGGCCACCGCGCCCATCACCTGAGGACTCGACCGTAATGTCGGTGGCGTCTCGTTTGCGGCCAGAGCGGCCTCCGGCCTGTCCACAGATCGTGCGGCTTCGGCCCCCTCTCATGCCGTGAGCCGTCTAACATGACGGCATGGCCGCTCCACAGCACCGAGCCCACATCGCCGGCCGCGTCCAGCGCCTGGAGGCCTGGGCCTTCCGCACTGGCGCCGACGTGGCGGACATCAAGGTGGCCGTGGAGAAGCTTCCCGCAGTGATCCGTCAGGAGGTCCTGGCCAACGCCGAGCCGGTGTTCGGGGAGATCATGGCCGGTCGCGCCACCCTCGCGACGAAGGAGGACCTGAACGACCTCGAGCGGCGGCTGACCGAGCTGATGGAGAAACGGTTCGGGTCGGTTGACACCGAGTTCCGATCGGTCAACGCCAGGTTCGAGTCGGTTGACGCCGAGTTCCGGTCGGTCAACGCCAAACTCCAGTCGGTCGACACCAAGCTCCAGTCGATCGACGCCAGGTTCGAGTCGGTCGACGGCAGTTTCGATTCGGTCGACGCCAAGCTCCAGTCGCTCGACGCCAAGCTCGACCAGGTCCTGGCGGCCCTCAGCAAGACAGACGGGTAGGGACTCAGTCGCCCGCTCCTTCCTCGGCTTCCGTGATGCGCTCGGCGCTCCACAGGCGGCGCATCTCTGGGCAATGCTCCAGCAGCTCACCGAGGGGGCCGCGCCCGGCGACGCGGCCGCGGTCGAGGACGATGATCTGGTCGGCGCGTTCGAGTGCGGCCTGCCGGTGCGACACCACCAGGACGGTCTCCGGCCCGCGGCCGGCGATCCGGTCCCACAGCAGGCGCTCGGTCTCGACGTCCAGCGCGGACGACAGGTCGTCGACGACCAGCAGATCCGGAGCACGCACCAGAGCCCGGGCGGCGGTGGCCCGCTGGACCTGGCCGCCGGACAGCCGTACGCCGCGCGGGCCGACCACCGTGTCCAGACCGTCCGGCATCTCGGCCAGGTCCGCCTCGAACGCCGCCAATTCCAGTGCCCGGCGGATCTCGTCGTCGGTGGCGGACCGGCCGAGGAGCAGGTTCTCGCGCAGGGTCTCGGAGAACAGGCGCGGGATCTGGCCGGCGTAGGCCGCGCGACCGGGGACGAGGAACGTGCCCGGGTCGTCGATCGGGGCGCCGTTCCAGGAGATCCCGCCGGAGTGCAGTGGCAGGAGGCCGAGCAGAGCGCGGATCAGGGTCGTCTTGCCGGAGCCGACGGCCCCGGTGACGACGGTGAAGGTGCCGTGTTCGAGGCGCAGGTCCACGTCGAAGACGCCGCGTCCGTCGTGGCCGTCATGGCCGTCATGGCCGTCATGGCCGTCGTAGCCGTCGTGGTGGTCGTGGTGGTCGTGCCGGACTGTCAGTCCGCGTGCCTCGAGGACGGCCAACCGGTCCCCGCCCTGCGAGAGCCCGTCGGCGCCTCCCGGACGAACCGCCGCCGGTGATGGTGGAGACGGGTCGTGACGAAGCCAGACGCCGTTGTTCCTGGACAGGTCGTCGGCGTTCTCGTGGGGTGCCATGAGGCGGGTGAGCCGGTCCACGGCGACGGCCGCCTGCGGCAGCCCGTACAGGGTTGCGCCGATCGCCCGTGGCAAGGCCGTCAGCCAGCCGATGTAGCTGGTGAACAGCGCCAGGTCGCCGACCGTGAACTCGCCGCCGCGCATCGCGGGCGCGGCCAGCAGCAGCACGAGGCCGATGCTGAGCTCGATGGTCGTGCCGGTGGTGGCGTCGAGGAGGTCGGTCGCGAGCCGGTCCTTGACGGCGGCGTCGCGCCGGCGCCGGTTGTGTTCCCTGAGCCGCTCCAGCGCCGCTTCCTCGGCGCCGGCGGTCTTGATGGCGAGCACGCCGCCGAAGAGCTCGCCGATGTACGCGGTGACGGCCGCGCCGAGCACCCTGGACCGCCGGTGCCACCGGGCGATCGGCCCCCGCAACGTCCTGCTCAGCACGCCGACGGCGAGCATCGGCACCACCAGCACCAGCGTGATCACGGGGTCGATGGATGCCATGATCACCAAAGCGGCTGCGGCGAAGAGTGTCGTGCCGCCCAGGGTGACGCTCTCGTCGGTGAAGTCGACCGTGTCGGCCACGTCATCGCGCAGGCGCGCGACCGACTCGCCGGAGGAGTGCGGCAGGCGGGCGGCGGCGGGGCCCCGGGCGGTGAGGATCGAGCGCAGTACGTTGGACCGCAGCAGGGTCGCCGCCGCGCACCACCAGTAGACCCCATACGTCCACGCGATGACGATCATCACGCCACGGACGATCTCGACGCCCACGAACGCCGCGCACCACCACAACGACAGCTCGAGGCTCGCCGGATGGTGCCCGCTGAGCTGGTCGAACAGTTGCCGCAGCACCAGCCCGCCGGCGAGCGGGACGACATGGACCGGCATCCACAGCAGCGCGCCGACCAGGTAGCGGCGCAGGTCGAATGTGGCCAGCCTGGTGGCCACCACCATCACCGGCTTCATCACCTGCTCACCCCCGCCAGGTCGAGCAGGCGCCCGAACCGGCTCTGGGGATCGGCGGCGAGGTCGGCGCGGCGGCCGTACTCGATGATCTTGCCTTGGTCGAGTACGGCGATCTTGTCCACGCGGGACAGCGAGGAGAGCCGGTGCGCGATGATCACACCGGTTCTGCCGTCGAGCAGGCGGTCGATGCTCCGCTCGATGCGGCGTTCGGTGGCTGGGTCGAGCCGGCTGGACGCCTCGTCCAGCACGACGAGACCCGGATCGGCCAGGTACGCCCGCGCGAACGCGATGAGCTGCGCCTCGCCCGCGGAAACGTCGCGTACCTCGGTGTCGAGCCCGTCTGGCAGGGCGGCCAGCCAGTCGCCCAGACCGACGCCGTCGAGGATCTCGCGGAGCCGGTCGTCGCCCGGCGACGGCCGGAACAGCGTCAGGTTGTCGCGCACACCGGCCGCGAACAACTGCACGTCCTGCGTGACGACGCCGATCCGGCGGCGCAGGGAAGCCGGGTCCACCTCGCGCAGGTCGAGCCCGCCGACGCGCACCGCACCCTCGAGCGGGTCGTAGAGGCGCAGGATGAGCCGGGCGAGGGTGGTCTTGCCGCTGCCCGTGCGGCCGACCAGGCCCAACGTCTCGCCGGGAGCGAGATCGAGGGTGATGCCCGACAGCACCTGCTCGTCGTCGCCCGGGTAGGCGAAGCTGACGCCGTCGAGGCGCAGGCCGAGCGGCCCGGCCGGGGGCAGCGGCCGCGGGCGGGCCGGGTCGGGGAGGGTGCGCCGTTCGGCCAGCAGGCCGCCGATGCGGGAGAGGCCGGCCAGCGCCGCCTGGTATTCCCGGATCTGGTCGATCAGCCGCTCGAACGGCGCTCGTACCATCACCGTGTACTGGAAGAGCAGCACGGCGGTGCCGACCGTGAGCGTGCCTGAGGTCATGGCCCAGGCGGCGAGACCGAGCATGATCGCCGTTCCGGTGGCGAAGGCCACCGATGTGCCGGCCAGGAGGGCGGTCCCGACACGGGCGTCGCTGTTCTCGGCGCGGAACAGGGCGGCGCTGACCTGGTGGAAACGGCGTACCGCATGCTCTCCCGCGCCGTTGGCCCTGATGTCCTCGGCGCCGGCGAGCCGCTCTTCGAGGTGGCCGAACAGGGTCGCGCTCGCCGCCCGCGAGCGGGCTGCGGACGGCACGGCCGCCTGCTGGGCGCGGGCCATGCCGTACCCGATCAGGACGCAGTACGCCAGCAGCGCGCACCCGATGCGCCAGTCGACGCCGAACACGACGACCACCACCCCGGCCAGGAGCAGGACGCTGGCGACGACGTCCAGCAGGAACGCGACGACGAAGTCGGCGACCGCCACGACGTCGCCGTCCACGCGTTCGATCAGCTCGCCGGGCGTGTGCCTGCCGTGGAAGGCCATGTCCAGGCCGAGCGCGTGTCCGGCGAGCCGCTCACGAACGCGGTTGGTGCCGTCCCAGGCGAGCCGGCTGGCCAGCCAGGCGGTCACCATCCTGGCGGCCTGCCCGGCGACGGCCAGGACGAGGTAGCCGAGGGCGATCAGGGTCAGGTGGCGGGTGCTCGCTCCGCCGATCGCGTCGTCGACGAAGCGGCGGGTGATCTGGGGCGCCGCCAGCGGAAGCGCGGTGGCGGCGGCGATGGCCGCGGCGAGCGCGGCGGCGGGGCGGGGTCCCGGCCGCAGCAGGCGCAGGACGGAGCTGCTATGCGGGGGAATCCTCTGGTCGGACGGTCGTCTCAAGAAGTGTCATGCCCTTGGCGTCGAAGGAGTCTGGGTGCTGGGGGGACATGAACGCTTCCCGCATCTCGGGGCCTCCTTGATCGCTGGACTGTCGCTGCGGGTGAGTACAGCAGCCCGCCGGGTGCCGGGGCAACCGATTTACCGCTCGACCGCCCATCGGACCAGGCCGGCGAGCCGCAGGTCCGCGTGCTGCTCCTCGCCCGCGGCCCGCCACCCGAGCTCGCCGGGGGCGCGGGCTGGGGAGCGGGGGCACGACGAGCAGGTCCATCAGCCGCACGCCTCCGCACGCGACGCCGGCCGCAGGTAGACGCAGCGCAGCCGGGCGGCGAAGCGCCGTCCGCCGTCGCGTAGCCAGCACTCCTCCGGTCCTGGCAGCGTCTCGGTCAGGGTGAGCCGTTCGGCGGTGCCGGCCAGGCGGGCCAGCTCCCCGATGAGGGCGGGCGCCCGGGTGTCGACGTAGACGGGGCTTCGGTCGGCGGCGGCGAAGAATGTGCGGGGCAGGTGGTGGAGGTCGCGCAGGCGGGCCATGGCCAGCAGCAGGTCGCGGTCGCCTCCGGCCCGGCCGAGCGCGTCGAACGCGATCCTGCCCAACCGCCATCGCCGCCGGGAGATGACGACGTTCCCCCACGTCAGGCGGGGTGTCCTGGGCAGGTCCGGCAGGGCGGGCGGCCGGAGTCTCGGCAGGCCGAGCGCGGTGTGCAGGGCGTGCCCCGGTTCGCCGTTGTGGAACATCAGCGGCTCGTCGGTGCCCTTGGCGTGCAGGACGGCGTGGTGGCCGTCGCTGCGCACGTACAGGTCGTCGAGCCCGACGCGGCGCCGCCGCGGGTCCGCCGCCACGCCCCCGGACTCCAGCACGGGCCCGGGGAGTTCGGGCGAGGGCAGGCCGTCGGCGCGGGGCGAGACGACGTTGAGCGGGGTGAACCCGCGCAGCGCCCGCGCGACGGCCGCCGAGCTCCAGCGAGCCCCGTCCCGCTCGGCCGAGCTCCGGCGAGCGCCGGCGACCTCCGGAGCTCCGCCGTCCCGGTGGAACCTCAGCTCCCACGGCGTGAGCAGCGGCGCGTTGTGGAGCCCGCCGAGCACCAGCGGGGTCACGCCCGGCTCGTACGCCTCCAGCGCCGGCGCCGCCACCATGACGTCGGCCGTGCACAACACCGGCGCGGCCGGGGGGACGGGCTCCCC
Organism: Nonomuraea sp. 3N208; assembly: GCF_052245935.1. Lineage (NCBI taxonomy): Bacteria > Bacillati > Actinomycetota > Actinomycetes > Streptosporangiales > Streptosporangiaceae > Nonomuraea > Nonomuraea sp. 3N208. The sequence goes on from NZ_JBQQBR010000010.1 coordinate 238,525, forward strand.
GAACAACCCGGCGAGGTCCAGGGTGACGGCGTCCGGAGCCGCGTCGTGGACTGGTCCGGCGATCCGGTCGCCGCGCTGGATCTCCAGGTTCCCCGCCGCCTGCAGCGCCTCGGCCAGCTCGAACGTGCCCGCCCCGAGCCGCCCGGCGAGCAACCGGTTGGTGCGGAGCCTGGTCAGCTCGGCCTCCTCGGCGAGCGGTCCGAGTGCCGCGGGCACGCGTTCGCGCAGGTCGGCGGCGAGCGGGTCGCCGACGGTGACGTGCAGGGTGCCGGCCGCGGCCTCGTACACGACGACGCGCTCGTCGCGCCCGGCCCGCTGGCCGCCGCCGGCGAGGGCCTCGATCCTGCTCTGCACGGCCAGCTTCACGTCGGGCGAGGCGGCGGGGTACCGCTCGAGCAACTCGGCGATCTCCCTGACCCGCCGCCCCACGGGCAGGTCGGTCCCGGCGGCCGACCGCGGGCGGGCGAAGGCCCGCCGCCGCTGCGCGTGCACCTCCCGTGCCGCCACGAGCCCCGGCTCCGGCGCGGCGGGAGCCTCCTCGCCGGGCAGCCGGTCGCGGAGCCAGCCGAGCGGATCGGAGACGGTGGCGGGCGGGCACAGATCGTGGGTGAGCAACCCGCGGCGCACCGCCACGGCGAGCGCCGCCGAGGCCCGCTCCAGTCCCGTGCCGGTGTCGGCGGCGATCTCGGCGATCGTGCGGCGGCCGTCGCAGTGACCGGCGAAGGCGGCGCCGTCCTGCCCCGTGCCCATCCCCGGGCCCGCCCCGGTCCGCCGTCGTGGCACGAGCCCGGCGACGAGCGTGGGGTCGGCCAGGATGCGTTGCTGGAGCGCCTCGCCGATGCGGCCGGCGGGGTAGGCGATCCGCCGGGCGCATTCGCGGTGCCCCGCCCAGGTGTAGCCGCTGTCGCGGCCGGGCTCGATGCGGGCGAAGTCGATGGGCGCGTAGAAGCCGGTTCTGGCGCATCGGGTGGCCAGCCGCTGCAGGTGGGGTGCGAGCTGCCGCGCCGCCTCGGCCGGGCCCCGCCGCAGCTCGCGGTAGGCGGCGGGAGCGGAGCAGACCAGGGCGTCGAGGAAACGTTCGTCGGCGGCGATCGCGGCGGTGGCCGTCCTGGCCCGCCCGGCGTCGGCGGCGACCATGTCGGCCAGGGCGAGACGCGCCTCTTCCAGCAGGCCGGTCACCCGGTTCCACTCTGCCAGCCAGTCTGCGGGGCCGGGCGTGCCGGGCGGCAAGGGACGCAGCCTGCGCAGGCGGCCGCGCAGCGCCCGCGGCAGCCGACCCCCCTCCTGTGGGCAGGCGAGCAGGTCGAGCGCCTGCCGCTCCAGCCGTACGACGGCCGCCGCCGTCTCGGCCGCCCGCGGGTAGGCCAGCGACGCGACGAGCTCCCAGGGGAACCCGGCACTGCGAACGACCACGGACGGCAACAGAGTCCATTCGGCGGCCATGTACGCGCCTCCCTTTCTCCCGCGGCGAATTCAGAAAGCACGCCCAAGCCAGATGCTTACAAGATCACTTTTCCGTGTCAATGCATTCTCGCATGAGAAAAAATGGAGAGTGGTGACCGAACGCAAATGCAACTCACGGAGGATTGCCCGCCAACAACGGCAAATGCCTTCATATGGGACACGGCCTGTTTACTTGCCGTAGCCGTCCACCTGTCCTGCCTGTACAACCAGCAAGGGGACAGAGGAGCGCACCCCCGGACGGACATCCGGAATTCTACGCCGAATAATGGCGGAAGATTTTCACCGGAAATAATTGGCGGGCGCCGGCCCGACGTATGCTCCGGATGGTTACGGCGATCCGGTCAATTATCTTCCCCGCGGCCGTCGTCGTTTTCCGCCGCCCTTCCGCCGGACGCTCCGCCGAACAGGCGCACACCGCCGTGAACCGGTCACTCCATCGGCGCGTACCTACACACATCGGACACGTGTTCCATGGAGGTGTCGTGGAGCTCAGCCTCTTGCGTACACAGGCGCACAGCCCGTCGTACTTCACACTGATGCGCAGCTCGTCCGGAGAGCGCGCCCCAGTGGATTTCTGCATACCGTGCAACCCGTACTTCCCGACGCCGGAGATCTTCGAGCACCTCGGGAGGAATCTGGAGACGATACTGAAGTTCTATCCGAGCGACGCGGGCACGATCACCGCGGAGCTCTGTTCCACGCTCGGCCTCCACCCCAAGACGGTCGCCATGGGCAACGGATCGACCGAGCTGATCACCTGGATCGACCACCTCCTGGTACGGGAGAGCCTGGCGGTGCCGATCCCCACCTTCGGCCGCTGGACCGACCAGCCGCTGGAGACGGGCAAACGGGTGGACATGTATCCGCTGCTGGAGAGCAGGAACTTCGCCCTCGACGTGAACGACTACGTCTCGTTCATCCGCATGCGCGGCTCCCGCGTCGCGGTGATCTGCAACCCGAACAACCCGGATGGGGGCTACCTGCCCAAGCACGAGGTCGTGCGGCTCCTGGACAAGCTCATCGACCTGGACCTGGTGATCGTCGACGAGTCCTTCGGCGACTTCGTGGACGCCGAGCCGTACCCGGGCGTGGCGGCGGAGGCCGCGGTACGGCCGAACGTGATCGTGCTGCGCAGCCTGGGCAAGAACTTCGGCCTGCACGGCATCCGCTTCGGCTACATGGTCGCCAACCCGGCGCTGGCCGGCCGGGTCCGCGACGCGCTGCCCAAGTGGAACCTCAACTCGTTCGCCGAGGTCATCGTGTTCATGATGAAGCAGTTCGTCGTCGAGTACCAGGACAGCCTCAAGCGGCTGAACCAGGACAGGCGGGCGATGTTCCAGCAGCTCAGCACCATGCCGGGGCTGTCGGTGTTCGCGTCGCAGGGCAATTTCCTGCTGGTGAAGCTGCCGCCCGGGCACGACGGGGTGCCGCTGCGCGATCACCTGCTGACCGAGCACGGCGTGTACGTCCGCGAGTGCGGCAACAAGCTGGGCACCACCAGCCAGTTCCTGCGGCTGGTGGTGCGTCCGCAGGAGGACGTGCGGCGACTGCTGATCGGGATGACGCAGTTCCTGTACTCGGGCAGCCTGCACGAGATCCCGGTGATCGGCGTGCATCACCGGCACGCCAACCCCCTGTCCGCTTGAGACCGCTCAGCGCAGCTCGCACGCCTCTTCGAGGCCCTCCTTGGTCACGCACGGGTCGAAGCCCACCTCCGCGAGCCGCACCTGGGCCAGCGCGTGCGACCGCGCGAAGTCCATGAAGGAAGCCGCCAGGGAGCCGGCACCGGGCCGCTCCTTGGCGTAGAGGTGCTCGACCGTCCAGAACGGGTACCCGGCCTGCGCGGCGGTCTCGGGGTCGAACGCCTCGCCGTCCAGGGTCAGCGCCGTGACCGTGCCGGCCTTGCGCGCCTCGGCGAGCGAGGCCGCGTCGGCGTACCCGATCGCGCCCGGGATCGTGCTGATCTTGTGGATCACCTCGGCGTTGTCCTGGCGCTCGCACCGGATGACCGGCGCACTCGGGTTACGGTCCTTGTCCAGGCACTCGTTGGAGGACAGCACGTTCTCGCCGGTGCGCAGCACCTGCTGCTCGTACAGATCCCGGGTTCCTGAGTCCTGGTCGCGGCTGACGATGCGGATGGGCAAGGGCGTCTTGTCGTCGCGGAGCCGGCTCCAGTCGGTGTAGTCGCCTTTGTTGATCTTGCGGAGGTCGTCGACGCTGAGCGTCGCGAGGCCGACGCCACTGTTGACGACCACGTGGAATGTGACGATCGCGAGCTTCTCGGCGTGCAGCCGGTCGTGGTGGACCTTGCTCTTGCCGTCCGACACCGCGATGAGGTTCGCGTTCGCACCGGCCTCCGCGACTCTGCGCACGCCGCCGATGGAGCCGGTGGCCTCGGTGAGGATGCGGGCGTCGCCGCACACCTTCTCGTACTCGTCGGCCACGGCCCGCATCGCCGGCATGAACACGGTCGAACCCACGACGCGCAGCTCGCCGGAGGCGCATGCGACGGTGGGGTCGCGCGGGTCGGACAGCTGGCTGAGCACGAGCAGGGCGCTCAGCACGATCACCAGCGCGACTGTGACGCGCGGCAGCGTGACGCGGCGGTTCTCGCGCTCGTCCTGGATCAGGCCTGCGTCCTTGAGCTTGCCGCTGTGCCCGACGACCTTGGTGATCTCGCCCTCGCCGGAGTCGGGCTCCCGCAGGACGACGACCAGCTTGGCCTTCTGACCGCGCTTCATCCGCAGCCCGTCCAGCCGCACGCCGTGCCAGGCCGGCTCGGCGACGTCCTGTCCTTGGACAGAGGAGGCGCCCAGCCAGCGCGCCATCCGGTCCGAGAGCCGCTGCCGCACCGTGACGAGGCCGTCCTTGGCGGGCTGGTCCTCCTCGGGGAAGAAGCGCAGGCTCTCGCGGAGGTGCTCGCGCAGCTTGTCGGTGCTGGCGTCGGACACCCTGGCGTTCCACACCAGCCGCCCGCCGAACGTGAACGACAGCGGCCGCTCGAAGTCGTCGGGGTCGATGTCGTAGCTGCCGCTGTTGCGGATGCGGATGACGACGATGCTCATCCGGCCGAGCAGCCGCGCCACCCGGCGCAGCTGCGGCGGCCCGTGCTCGGCCGGGTCGGCCCCGCCGTTGTGCTGCTCGGGGCCCAGCCCGATCTTGGAGTTGTACAGGACGCGGAAGCTGATGCGCTTGCGGCGCACCAGCAGCCGGTCGACGTACGGCGCCACCAGCAGGAGCACGATGCCGAACAGGACCGGGCCCACGCCACCGAGGAACTCCACCAGCCGCCGCAGCAGCTCAAGCACGGCCTCCACCGACGCTCCCTAAGATCCCCCTTTACTGCTTCAATTGTCACTTTCTGGAGATCACTGAACGGCGGGGCACCGATCGTTCACGAGCTGTTCGGCCCGCGGAAACCTAGCCCTTGTGGAGCTTGTACGGCCGGGGCAGCTTGAACCCGCGCTCGGCCATGACGGTGCGCAGCCGGTCCGGGTAGTCGGTGATGATGCCGTCCACGCCGTCGTCGATGAGCTTGTTCATGGTGGGCTCGTCGTCGATGGTCCACGGGATCACCTTCAGGCCGAGGGCGTGCGCCTGGTCCACCATGTCCTTGGTGACGTACGGGACGTAGGCCGGGTCGGTCACCTTGCCGTTCTGCGGGAACCCGTGCACCGGCGAGAACGCGTCCGCCCCGAACGACTTGACCGCCTTGAGCGGGTCGCCGCCGAAGTCGTCGATGTCGATGCCGCCCAGCCACGGCGAGGGGCCCGGCTGCCCGGTCTGCAGGAAGTCACGGTTGGTGAGCGCGACCAGCGGCAGTCGCGGCTCGACCTGCCGCATCCGCATGAGCGCGCCCCAGTCGAAGCTCTGGATCGTGACCTGCCGCAGCAGCCCGGCGCGCCGGATCTCGCGGGCCGTCACCTGCACGAACTGCTCGCGCGGCGCCGTCTCGTGCGGCGCCCCGGCCTCGACCTTGGCCTCGACGTTCAGCGTGACACCGCGGGCCCGGTACCGGTTGACCAGGTCGAACACCTCACCCAGGGTGGCCATCGGCGCTCCAGGCACGGCCCGCTGCCCGGGGAACTCCGCCAGCGTCAGCGACCCGCAGTCCATGGTCCTGACCTGCCGCAGGGTGAGCGTGTTGATGTACTTGCCGACGTACGGGAACTCGGGGTCACCCGGCACCGCGGGCGCCGTGTCGCGGCACTTCCTGTTGCTGATCCTCCGGTCGTGGGTGACGACCGCCTCGCCGTCCTCGGTGATCTGCACGTCGAGCTCCAGCGTGCTGATGCCAAGCTCCAGCGCGTTGGCGAACCCCGGCAGCGAGCTCTCCACCACGAGCCCGAGCCCGCCCCGGTGCGCCTGCAGGTCGAACCGCTTGTCCCGGTCGGCCGCGGCCACGCCGGGCGTGGCCAGGATCGCCGCGCCCACCGTCGTCGCGGCCGCAACCGCGTGCCATCTCTTCATGTGGCTCTTCATGTGGCCACAACATGGGGCATACGGGGGACGGCGGGGCGTACGGGAGCGGAACGAGGACTGCGGATCAGCTGAACGGACTGAAAGCAAGATTCTTTAGCGCGATTCCGTGGTCTCCAACCATTCCTAAGGACTGAGCATGAGGTGTCTTGAGCCGGTCGCGGACGGCCACCCCGGACGGGCCGAACCGGCATGCCCGCATGACCTGCACCCGCCTCCCAGCTCAGGGTTTCACATTGTGTGACAGCAAGGATGCCAAGAGTTGGCCCTGCCGAGTAGAACGTACGCGCGATATCGTCGGCAGGCTCATCCACAGACCGAAGGAGTGGGCCGGAACCGTCAGGCTGCTCTGATACACCAGCGTTTTACCGATGAGGACTACCCATACCCGCGTCCATGCCGTCACGGCCGCACTTCGGCCGCAACGCAACTAAGGGCACTTCATGCATCCTTTTGCACACTCAGACACCAGCAGCTCCAACCCCCTGGCGGGCAGCGTCCCGCACCACGATCACACGGCCGCCGACAGTCACGACCTCATCCAGGTCCGCGGCGCCAGGGAGAACAACCTCAAGGGCGTCTCCCTCGACATCCCCAAGCGGCGCCTCACCGTCTTCACCGGAGTGTCCGGCTCCGGCAAGTCCTCGCTGGTCTTCGACACGATCGCCGCGGAGTCCCGGCGGCTGATCGACGAGACGTACACCGCGTTCGTCCAGTCGTTCATGCCGAGCCTGTCCCGCCCCGACGTGGACGCGCTGCACAACCTCAGCGCGGCGATCATCGTCGACCAGGAACGGATGGGCGCCAACCCCCGCTCCACCGTGGGCACTGCCACCGACGCCCACACGATGCTGCGGATCGTGTTCAGCCGCATCGGCGAGCCCTACGTCGGCACCGCCTCCCACTTCAGCTTCAACATGGCCGAGGGCATGTGCCCGGAGTGCGAGGGGCTCGGCAAGGCGTCCGAGATCGACGTGGACGAGCTCGTCGACAAGGAGCTGTCACTGAACGAAGGGGCCATCAAGGTCCCCGGGTTCCCGGTGGACAGCTGGCAGTGGCAGGTCATCGCCGGCTCCGGCCTGTACGACCCCGCCGTCAAGCTGAAGTACTTCACCCCCGAGCAGTGGAAGGACCTCCTTCACAAGCCCGCGACGAAGCTCAAGTACGGCACGAACAACTTCACCTACGAGGGGCTCGCCCTCAAGGTCAAGCGCACCTACCTGGGCAAGGACCGCGAGTCCATGCAGCCGTCCGCGCGGGCGTTCGCCGAACGGGCGCTCAAGCTCACCGTCTGCCCCTCCTGCGACGGCTCGCGGCTCAACGAGTCCGCCCGCTCGGCCAGGATCGGCGGCAAGAACATCGCCGAGTGCTCGGCGATGCAGATCAACGACCTCGCCGGCTTCGTCCGCGACATCGGCGATCCGACGGTCGGCCCGGTGCTGGACGGGCTGCTGTCCACGCTGGACTCGCTGGTGGAGATCGGTCTCGGCTACCTGAGCCTGGACCGGGAGTCCGGCACGCTGTCGGGCGGCGAGGCGCAGCGGGTGAAGATGGTGCGGCACCTCAACTCCAGCCTCACCGACGTCACCTACGTCTTCGACGAGCCCACGGCCGGCCTGCACCCGCACGACATCCAGCGGATGAACAACCTGCTGCTCCAGCTGCGCGACAAGGGCAACACGGTGCTCGTGGTCGAGCACAAGCCGGAGACGATCGCGATCGCCGACCACGTGGCCGATCTCGGCCCGGGCGCGGGCACGGCCGGCGGGCAGCTCTGCTACGCGGGCGACCTGGACGGGCTGCGCGCCTCCGGCACGCTGACCGGCCGCTATCTTGACCACCGGGTACGGCTGCGCGAGGACGTCCGCAAGCCGGCCGGGCACCTGTCCATCGAGGGCGCGACCCTGCACAACCTGCGCGACGTGGGCGTGGACATCCCGCTCGGCGTGCTCACCGTGGTCACCGGCGTGGCCGGGTCGGGCAAGAGCTCGCTGATCCACGGGTACGTCGCGGGCCGCGAGGGCGTGGTCGTGGCCGACCAGTCGCCGATCCGCGGCTCGCGCCGGAGCAACCCGGCCACGTACACCGGGCTGCTCGACCCGATCCGGGCGGCGTTCGCCAAGGCCAACGGGGTCAAGCCCGGCCTGTTCAGCGCCAACTCCGAGGGCGCCTGCCCGGCCTGCAAGGGCATCGGCCTGATCTACACCGACCTGGCGATGATGGCCGGGGTGGCGTCGGTGTGCGAGGAGTGCGAGGGCAAGCGGTTCACGCCCAAGGTGCTGACGTACACGCTGCGCGGCAAGAACATCAGCGAGGTGCTGGGCATGTCGGTGGCCGAGGCCGGCGAGTTCTTCACCACCGGGCAGTCCAAAACGATCCTCGAGCGGCTGGCCGGCGTCGGGCTCGGCTACCTGGGCCTCGGGCAGCCGCTGAACACGCTGTCCGGCGGTGAGCGGCAGCGGCTCAAGCTGGCGATCAACATGGCCAGGAACGGCACGACGTACGTGCTGGACGAGCCCACCACCGGCCTGCACCTGGCCGACGTGGACCAGCTGCTGGCCCTGCTGGACCGGCTGGTGGAGGACGGCAACACGGTCATCGTGATCGAGCACCACCAGGCCGTGATGGCCCACGCCGACTGGATCATCGATCTGGGCCCTGGAGCCGGTCACGACGGCGGCCAGGTAATCTTCGCCGGCCCGCCGGCCGAGCTGGTCGAAACCGGTACCACGCTGACCGCGATCCACCTGCGCGAGTACGTGGGACGCGCCTAGAAGCGGCGGGGCTCAGACGGCGAGGCGGGCCAGGACCTTGGCGAACTCCGGGGGCGGAGCGACCACGAGCCTGGTCTGCCCCCGCTGCACGACGATGTCGGCCCTGATGAGGGTCAACCGGTCCGCGTGCCACCAGTAGACCTGAGGGCTGAGCCCGTCCGTGGACAGCGCGTGGACCCGCAGCCGCTCGATGGCCCGCACCACCCCGATGCCGTCCACCGGATGCACCAGCAGCGTGTACGGATCGGGGAGGACGGCCAGCACGCCGTCGTCCGGCACCTGCAGGTAGTCGCCCAGCCAGCGCAGATGCGTGGCGGCGGACGGCGAGCGGGCGGTCAGCCGGGTCACCGGTGTGCCCGACAGCTCGATGCCCTCCACGAGCAGCCGCTCGTCCTCGCGGACGTTACCGACGGCCAGGTCGAGCGCGTGCGCCGTGGGCACGGGCCAGCACCCTGCCTCCTCGGGACGCACCGAGCGCGAGCCCACGGTGAGCAGCTCCACCAGGTCGGCGTTGAGGTGGCGGCCCACCACCCTGGTCAGGTCGGCCACCTCGTCCACGGACTCCACGCGGGTGCGCAGCAGCGGCCGCGCCTGCTCCAGGTCGCACACGTCGACCTGCTCGCCTGCGGTGGCCACGGCGTGCGCGAGGTGCTCGGAGACCAGCACGGGCCAGTCATCCCTGGCCCGGCGCCCGGCCTCGCGCCGCAGCCCGGTGAGCCGGACGACCAGCGCGGTGTCGCCCGCGAGTGACCCCCTGAGCGTCATAGCGGAGCCGTCGCTGGCGAATTCGCAGGCGAATCCGCGGGACTCGGCAACGAGCGCGAGCAGGGAGTCGAGGTCGACGTCCTCGACGGGCCTGCACACGGGCTCCTCCGAGCTCCGACGTGCTCCGTCACGTCTGAACAAGCTCACGCGCCGTGTCCCTTTCTGTCGGATTCGTCCCTCCTACCTTGCCTGCTCCCCATCCCGGAACGTGTCAGCTAGCGAGCACGATTCGGTATCGATAACCCCAAGTCTCCCCAGCCACACAGTCATCTGCGGTGACCCGTGTCCCACAGGAAGGCCCGCCAGGATGGGCACTCCGAGCCGTCCGAGGCGGTCGCGGAGGACCGGATACGGGTCGGCGCAGTCCACCCACGACCCGAGCGCGATCCCCCGCACCCCGTCGAACGCCCCGGCCTGCAGCAGCTGGGTGAGCATGCGGTCGATCCGGTACGGCTCCTCCCCCACGTCCTCGAGGAACGCGATCCTGCCGGCGAACGACGGCTGCCACCGCGTGCCGCACATGGACGCCAGCAACGATAGGTTGCCTCCGGACAGCACGCCTTCGGCCCGGCCCGGCGCCAGCACCCGATCCCCCCGCACGGGCTGCGGGCTGCCGAAGACGGCGGCCTGCAGGCTCTCCCAGGTGAGCGGCTCGGGGCCCGGCTCGCGAGCCAGGACGTCGCAGGCGGCCATCGGGCCGTGCAGCGTGGGCACGCCCAGCTCGATGGCGAACGCGTTGTGCAGCGCCGTGATGTCGCTCGACCCGATGAGGACCTTGGGACCGGCTCGAGTTCCGGCCCGCATCGCGTCCCAGTCGAGCAGGTCGAGCAGGCGGGCGGCGCCGTACCCGCCTCTGCTGCAGAACACCGCGGAGACGGCCGGGTCGCACCAGGCGGCCTGCAGGTCGGCTGCGCGGGCGGCGTCGTCGCCCGCCAGGTAGTCGAGCTCCTGCCGGTCGAGGACGTGCGTGCCGGCCACCACCTTCAGCCCGAGGCCCTCCAGCCGCTCGATGCCGCGTTCGAGCAGGACGGCGTCGGGCGGGCCCGACGGCGAGACGATCGCGACGGTGTCACCTGGCTGCATCGATCAACTCCTGGACGAGTACGGGCAGTGCCTGGCCGATCGGCTCGTTGATCACCTGATCGGCGAAGGGGTCGTAGGGCGTGGGCTGGGCGTTGACGATCACCAGCTGGGCGCCCGCGTCCAGCGCCTCTCCGCACAGGCCGGCGGCCGGGTGCACGGTCAGCGACGTGCCGACCGCCACGAACACCTCGCAGGCGCGGGCGGCGTCGCGGGCGGCGGCCAGCACCTCGGGCTTGAGCGACTGGCCGAACGAGATCGTGTTCGCCTTCTGGATGCCGCCGCAGCTCGGGCACGGCGGGTCGGCCTCGCCCGCCGTGACCCTGGCGAGCACCTCCGGCATCGGCGTGATCAGGGCGCAGGACAGGCACTCGGCGCGGTGCACGGTGCCGTGCAGCTCGATCACCTTCTGAGGCGAGGAACCCGCGCGCTGGTGCAGCTCGTCGATGTTCTGCGTGATGAGGGCCCGAAGCAGGCCCGCGCGCTCCAGGTCGACCAGCGCCCGGTGCGCCGCGTTCGGCCGGGCCGTCCACGCCGGGTGATCGAGCCTGGCCTGCCAGGAGCGGCGCCTGACCTCCGGGTCGGCCAGGTAGCGGTCGATGGTCGCGTTCGCCTCGGCCTGCGGGTCCTTGGTCCACACGCCCTGCGGGCCGCGGAAGTCCGGAATGCCGGAATCAGTCGAGATCCCCGCTCCGGTCAGGACCGACACTGGCATTGGCTCGCTCACCTGGTAAACGGTGTCACACTTGACCTCCGTATGCGACTTCCGCCCCACATCCTCGTGGTCAACGGCATCAAGGTCCGCCGGCCAGTTTTTCTGCTCGGAGCTCCGCATTCCGGCACGGACCTGCTCGCCCGCGCCCTGAAACGCTCGCCGGGCTGCCACGTGACGATGGGCCGCGCGAGCGTGGCGCACGTGGTGTACGCCTTCGCCCGCAGGCCGTCCATCGGCCGCACGTCCGGCGCCGTTCGCGTCCTGCGCGACGCGCTCGCCGAGTCGTGGCAGGTGCTGCCCGGCTCCTGCGGGCAGTGCGCCGAGCCGTGCAGGGAGGCGGGCGGCGTCACCGGCGCAGGGCCGTGCGTGGCCACCGGCGAGATCACCCGGTTCGGCGACGGCAGCCCCGACCTGATCTACAGCGCGCCGGTGCTGCTGCAGGCGTTCCCCGACGCGCGGTTCGTGCAGCTCATCCGGGACGGCAGGGACGTCGCGGCCGGCATGCTGGCCGATCCTGCGTGCCTGGCCTGGTTCCGGCCCGCGATGCTGACGGAGCAGACCGAGTTCCCCAACGCGTTCCTGGGCGTCAACAAGGACGAGCACCTCGACCGGTGGAAGGCCATGCCGGCGGCGGGCAAGTGCGCCCTGCGCTGGCGCGGCGCCGTGCGCCTGAGCGCCGAGCTGCGCAGGACGCTGCCCGCCGAGCAGCTGCTGACCATCCGCTACGAGGACCTGGTGCGCAGGCCGCCGGAGGCGGTGGCCGCGCTCACCGAGTTCCTGGAGACGCGGGTGTCCAAGGTCCCGCTGTACGGGCACGCCGCCAAGGCCGGCTCCTGGCGCACCCGCCTGCGGCCGGACGACCTGGAGCTGGTGGAGAAGGTGGCGCGCGAGGAGCTCAAGCGGCTGGGCTATCAGTAGAACGGAACTGGGTGCGGTAGAGCTCGGCGTACAGGCCGCCGCGGGCCAGCAGCTCCGCGTGGCCGCCGCGCTCGGCGATGCGGCCCTCGTGCACGACGAGGATCTCGTCGGCCTCCCTGATCGTGGACAGCCGGTGCGCGATGACGAGCGACGTACGGCCCTCCAGCGCGGTCTTCAGCGCCTTCTGCACCGCAGCCTCCGACTCGGAGTCCAGGTGCGCGGTGGCCTCGTCGAGCACGACCACGCGCGGTGCCTTGAGCAGCAGCCTGGCCAGCGCGAGCCGCTGCTTCTCGCCGCCGGACAGCCGGTAGCCGCGGTCGCCGACGACGGTCTCGAGCCGGTCGGGCAGGCTCTCGACGAAGTCGCCGATCTGCGCGGCCCTGAGAGCCTCCCAGATCTCCTCATCACTCGCCTCCGGCCTGGCATAGCGGAGGTTGGCCGCGATCGTGTCGTGGTAGAGATGGGCGTCCTGCATGACCACTCCCACGGTGTCGCGGAGCGAGCCGAGCGTGGCGTCGCGCACGTCGAGGCCGTTGATCCGGACGGCGCCCTCGTTGACGTCGTACAGGCGGGAGACCAGCGAGGTGATCGTGGTCTTGCCCGCGCCCGAGTGGCCGACCAGGGCGATCAGCTGCCCGGGGCGGGCGGTGAACGACACGCCCTGCAGCACGGGATGCGACGGGCCCGTGTCCTGCCTGGCCACCGACTCCAGCGAGGCCAGCGAGACCTCCTCGGCGGCCGGGTACCGGAACCGCACGTCGTCGAACTCGATCGTCACAGGCCCTTCCGGCACCGGCACGGCATCCGGCTTCTCCGCCACCATGGGCTGGAGGTCGAGGATCTCGAAGACGCGGTCGAAGCTGACGAGCGCGGTCATCACGTCGACGTGCACGTTCGACAGCGACGTGAGGGGGCCGTACAGGCGCATCAGGAGGGCGGCCAGGGCCACCAGCGTGCCCAGCTCGAAGACGCCGGAGACGGACAGGACGCCGCCGATCCCGTACACCAGGGCCGTGGCCAGCGCCGCGACCAGGCCGAGCGCGACCCTGAAGACGGTGCCGTACATGCCGACCGTCACGCCGACGTCGCGCACCCTGGCCGCCCGGCTGCCGAAGATCTGGGCGTCGTCCTCGGGGCGGCCGTACAGCTTGGCGACCATGGCGCCGGCCACGTTGAACCGTTCGGTCGTGACGGAGCTCATCTCGGCGTCCAGCTGCATCTGCTCGCGGGTCAGCGCCGACATGCGGCGGCCGACGAACTTGGCGGGCACGATGAAGATCGGCAGCAGCACCAGCGCGACCAGCGTCACCTGCCACGACAGCACCAGCATGGCGCCCAGCACGAGGATCAGGCTGACCACGTTGGAGACGACCGACGACAGCGTGCTCGTCAGCGCGCGCTGGGCGCCGATCACGTCGGTGTTGAGCCTGCTCACCAGCGCGCCGGTCTGCGCCCGCATGAAGAACGCCACCGGCATGCGCTGCACGTGGTCGAACACCTCGGTGCGCAGGTCGTAGATCAGGCCCTCACCGATGCGGGCCGAGAACCACCGCTGCACCAGCGTCAGCCCGGCGTCCACCAGCGCCAGCACGGCGATCGCCACCGCCAGCCCGACCACGACGCCCGGCTGCCTGGGCAGGATGCCGTCGTCGATGATCGCCTTCATCAGCAGCGGGTTCGCGATCACGACGACCGCGCCGGCCACGACGAGCACTAGGAACGCCGCGATCTGCTTCGTGTGCGGCCGGGCGTAGCGCGCGATGCGCCGGACCGTGCCGGGGCGCAGCCGCTGTTTGGTCACGGAGTCGTCGCGCCGCAACGACGCCATCATCTGAGGCCCGAAGCCTCCACCCATCATCGCCATCCGGGGGATCCACCTCTCTCCCCCTCAAAGAGCGCTCCGCGCCACCCGCCGATTCCCGCCTAAGCTCACCGCGAACGCCGTCCCTCGCACCCTACCTAGCCCGAATACCCTGCCGCCCGGCGATCTCCAGCCCACGTTTCGGCGAGCCCACCCTCGGGACCGGCCCACCCCTCAGGGCGAGCGTGCCCTCCGGCACGTGCGGCGCTCAGCGGGCCAGGGGCCCGTGTGGCGCGGGGGCGACGGCGGGGGTCAGGGGAAGAGGGCCTTGAGGCGGGTGGCCTGCTCCAGGCCCTCGGCCACGCTCTGCTCCTCCAGGGTGCGTGATCGCGCCCCCTGGAGGAGTCGCTTGGTCGCGACAGCCGCGTCCCGATTGGTCGACAGCAGCTCCGCGGCCTTCTCTTGTACGGCTTGCGTCAGGTCGCCCCCGGCGACCACTTTCTCCGCGAGGCCGATCCGCATGGCCTCGTCCGCGTGCACGGTCCTGGCCGTCAGGCAGATGTCGATCGCCTTGGCCAGACCTACCAGCTCGACCAGGGGCTTGGTCCCCGTGAGATCGGGCACCAGGCCCAGTGCGGGCTCCTTCATGCAAAACGCAACATCATCGGCCACGATCCGCAGGTCACAGGCGAGCGCGAGTTGAAACCCGGCCCCGATCGCGTGCCCCTGCACTGCGGCGATGGAGACGATCTCCGGGCGGCGCAGCCACAGAAACCCCGCCTGGGCCTGTCTGATGCGCTGCTCGAACTCGGCGTCCCCGATCTTGACCGCCGAGCTGAACGAGCCCTGTCCGGGCACCCCCTCAGATGTGAACATTCGCAGGTCGATCCCTGCCGAGAAGGACGGTCCCTCACCTTTCACGACGACGACGCGCACCTGCTCGGGCAGGCTCTCGCCGATGCGAGCCAGTGCCGACCATGTCGCGAACGTCTGCGCGTTGCGCTTGTCCGGCCGGTCCAGCGTGATCGTCGCTATGTCACCGTCCACCTCGAAACGAAGCCCGATCTCCGCCAATCGCTCGGCTGAGACCTCCTCCGCGTACCCCCCACGCTGCCGCGCCTGTGCTTCCGTCATCGCCGATCCCTCCAGCCGTGGTGCTGTCCGTCGCGCCCGAGCCTACAGAATATGATTCTGGCCCGGGCGCGACGGCGGCTGACTAGGGACGGGCGGCTGCGGTCGCACGTTCCGAGGCGGCCGTCAGCGCTTGGACTTGCCTCGAGTCGCCCCGCCGCGCCCACGCAGAGTCACACCGGACTCGCTTAGGATGCGGTGGATGAACCCGTAGGACCGACCGGTTGAAGCCGCCAGGGCGCGGATGCTCTCGCCCGCGGCGTAGCGCTTCTTGAGATCGCCGGCCAGTTTTTCCCGGTCGGCCCCGGTGACCCGGGTGCCCTTCTTCAGTGTCTCGGCCACGAGTACCTCCTGTAGTGCCGGACTTCCGCAGCGTTACTCCGCCATGATCAGTCATTTCAGCGGGATCGGCTACCTACTCCACGGGAAAAGATCCGTACCCACTCAAATTAAGATCAGGCAAGTGCCACAAGATCGGAAAATTCGTCGCTCCACGCGTCTTCAGTTCCGTCAGGTAGCAAGATCACTCTATCCGGTGACAGGGCGTCAACGGCACCCTCGTCATGTGTCACTAGGACGATTGCTCCTGAATACGACCTCAGAGCGTTGAGAACCTGCTCCCGGCTGACCGGATCGAGGTTGTTCGTGGGCTCGTCGAGAAGGAGGACGTTGGCGCTCGAGAG
This sequence comes from Nonomuraea sp. 3N208, assembly GCF_052245935.1. Lineage (NCBI taxonomy): Bacteria > Bacillati > Actinomycetota > Actinomycetes > Streptosporangiales > Streptosporangiaceae > Nonomuraea > Nonomuraea sp. 3N208. The sequence goes on from NZ_JBQQBR010000010.1 coordinate 254,335, forward strand.
CACCAGCATGGCCAGCGCCAGCCGGGTCTTCTCGCCGCCGGACAGGACACCGGCGGGCTTGTCGACGTCGTCGCCGGTGAACAGGAACGACCCGAGCACCTTGCGCAACTCGGTGTCGGTGAACTCGCCGCCGGCCGAGCGCATGTTCTCCAGCAGCGTACGCCCGGAGTCGAGGGTTTCGTGCTCCTGCGCGTAATAGCCGACCCTGAGGCCGTGGCCCGGCCGGATCTCGCCGGTGTCGGGCTCCTCGATACCGCCGAGCAGGCGCAGCAGCGTGGTCTTGCCCGCGCCGTTCAGCCCGAGGATGACGACCCTGTGACCGCGGTCGATGGCCACGTTGACGTCGGTGAAGACCTCCAGCGAGCCGTAGGACTTGGACAGGCCCTCGGCCATGAGCGGGGTGCGCCCGCACGGCTGCGGGTCGGGGAAACGCAGCCGCGCGACCTTGTCGCTCTGGCGCACCTCCTCGGTGCCGGACAGCAACCGGTGCGCACGGCGCATCATGTCCTGGGCGGCCTTCGCCTTGGTGGCCTTGGCGCGCATCTTGTCGGCCTGCGCCAGCAGCGCACCCGCCTGTTTCTCGGCGTTGGCGCGCTCGCGCTTGCGGCGTTTCTCGTCGGTCTCACGCTGGGCCAGATAGGCCGTCCAGCCGACGTTGTAGTGATCGATCGCCGACCGGTTGGCGTCCAGGTGCAGGACCTTGTTGACCGTCGCTTCAAGAAGGCCGACGTCATGACTGATGATCACCAAGCCGCCTTGATGGGATCGCAAAAAATCACGAAGCCACCCGATTGAGTCGGCATCTAGGTGGTTTGTCGGCTCGTCGAGAAGGAGAGTTTCCGCCCCACTGAAAAGAATGCGCGCCAATTCCACGCGCCGGCGCTGACCGCCGGAAAGCGTTTGCAGCGGCTGCGTCAGCACGCGGTCAGGCAACCCGAGGCTGGAGGCGATGGAGGCCGCCTCGGCCTCGGCCGCGTAGCCGCCCAGGACGTGCATCTGGTCCTCGAGCCGGCCGTACCGCCTGACCGCCTTCTCCCGCGTGCGATCATCGGCAGAGGACATGCCGAGCTCCGCCTCGCGCAGCTTGCGCAGCACCTCGTCGAGCCCGCGCGCGGACAGGATGCGGTCGCGCGCCAAGACCTGCAGGTCGCCGGTGCGCGGGTCCTGCGGCAGGTAGCCCACGCTGCCGCTGGTGGTGACGCCGCCGGCGGCGGGCAGCGCCTCGCCCGCCAGGACCTTGGTCAACGTCGTCTTGCCCGCGCCGTTGCGGCCGACGAGCCCGATCTTGTCACCGGCGTTGACGCGGAATGTGGCTTTCTCAATGAGCAGGCGCGCGCCGGCGCGCAGCTCGATATCATTGGCGATGATCATGGTGGCGGAACACTCCCGAGCTAGGAAACGAGGGTTTGGGCGTGCGACGCCGATCAATCGGGAGTGTGCATACCGATCAGTGTATGGCCACGGGCGGGGCTATACCTCCGATTAACGTTCCGCCAGGTGCTTGCCGATCAGGGCCAGGTTGTGGATGGCGGCCAGGCCGTACTGGGCGGCGCCGTTGGTGCTCACGAAGGACGCCTCCCGCAAAGGGGACAGCACCTCCGGGCCGTCCACCAGCGTCAGCTCCCAGTGCTCCTGCCGCTGCAACTGGTTCTTGTTGAGCTGGTCGCCCTCGTCGAAGGTGAACTTCCGCCACGCCCACGCGGCCAGGCCGGCGTCGCCGGTGCGGGCGGCCGCGTATGCGGTGAGCCTGCTGTGCGCCTGGATCAGCGAGATGCCGCTGAGCCGCCGCCCCACCTCGGCCTCCTGCTGCTCGGGGGTGGCGAGGTAGAGACGGCAGTAGTCCAGCCACGCCCGTTCGAACCCTGGTATGCCCAGGTCGAGCGCGATGAGCTCGGCGCAGATCTCCGGGAGCCCGAACAGTGACGACAGGTGCGAGACGGAGATTTTGTCGGTCGAGGTGTCGAACCGGCCGGAGGCCAGGTTCAGCCGGGCCTCGCCGGTCAGGAAGCCCTGCGGCAGCGCCCCGATGTCGGCCATGGTGCCGAGCAGCCGGTCTCTGGCCCGCTCGTCGCCGTACCGTTCCCAGCGGGTGAGCCAGGCCGCCGCCAGCGAGCCCCAGTCGGTGCCGAGGCCGACCGACAGCGCCGCCGGGTCCGGCGTGTAGACGTCCTGGCGCACCTTGCGCAGCGGGTCGATGATCGTGAACGTCTCCTCGGGCACGCTGAGCTCGTCCATCAGGTCGCCGGTGCGCTCGTCGGCGGTCAGGTAGTAGTAGAAGCGCCGGTAGGCGGCGTTGGAGATGCGCAGCTGCTTGCAGCTGCAGCCCCAGTGCTGCACGTTGTGCCGGCTGCCCAGGCCCTTCCAGCGGCCCAGGTGGTAGACGTCGACCTCGCCGGTGTGCCGGGTCATGGACTCGGCGAAGCGGAAGACATCGGCCCGGCCCGTGCGCAGGTACTGCAGCCACAACCACAGATCGGGCGAGAGCTCGGAGTTGTCCCAGGCGTAGCCGCCGATGTCGTAGCGCCAGGTGTGCCGGTCCGGGTCGTAGGTGTGCATGATGTCGCCGTAGTCCCAGAACCCGTACCAGCGGCGCTGCTCGCGCTCCCGCACGTACAGGTCGAACAGGAAGTCCAGGCGGCCCTCGATCCGCGCGTGCGCGGGCGTGGAGCGGTCGGGCAGCTCCCAGACGCCGAACACGCCGGCCTCCCGCACCCGCTCGGGGCTCGCGGCGAGCAGTCCCGGCTCGTTCATGGCGGCCGCGTACGCGGCCAGGTCCGCCGAGGAGGGCGTGGCGTCGAGGGCGCGCAGGGTCAGCTCATGGGTACGCGCCACGCCGTGGGCGTCGCCGAAGCCCGGCTCGTAGTCCTCGTAGGTGATCTCCAGGCCCTCCAGCTGCTCGGCGAAGGTGTCCTGGCCCATGCCGTCGTGGTAGAAGCGCAGGTCCATGGCGGGCGCGGACGGCGACCACAACCAGACGGTCGCCGTGGCCAGGTCGGTGGCCGCGTTCCTGATGTCCAGGCGGGTGGGGTGCAGGCGCCAGAAGTCCCGCAGCCCGAAGCCGAGCCCGCCGGTGACGCCGCCTGCGTAGCCGTAGCCGGCCGAGCGGGTGCCCGACGGGATCGTCACCCACGCGTGGCCCTCGGCGGTGCGCTTGCGCAGCGTGAAGCCGTCGGCGGAGCTCTGGTCGAGCGTGTGGTCGTTCCAGGCGGGGATGAGGTGCAAGCGGTTGCCGACCTCGGGGTCGATCTCGCCGCATGGCAGGCCGGCGACCTGCGCCCTGCGTACGGACTCGCCGGGGTCGAGGCGCAGGCCGGTCAGGCCGCGTACGGCCTCGGTGAGGAAACCCTGGTCCCCGGCGAGCCGGACGTGCCGGTCGTGGAGCTCGTCGCGCATGACGACGTCGGCACGCAGGCCGAGCCCCGCCAGGAAGTCACGCTCTGGGTCGCCGTCCCAGACGAACGTGTGCATGATCCGCACGTCCTCGGCGCCGGCGTAGAAGTACAGGCGCACGGTGAACGGCAGCCAGTCGCCGTGCCGGCCCTCCAGGCGCACCACTGCCCGCACCGGGCCGTCCTGCTCCACCGTGACCTGCTCGACCACGCCGGTGGACTGCTCGCGGGCCACGGGGCTGCCCTCGTCGGGGGTGGGCTCGTGCTGGCGGAGGCTGATCAGGCGGACGTCTCTGGCGATCTCGCGGCTCCCGCGCGAGATCGACCGGGCCAGCGTGCCGCCACTCTCCTCGATCGTCCAGGTCACCACGCCCGTGCCGACGGTCAGCACGCCGTCCTCGCGGGTGACGGTGACCGGTGTGGGGGGCGTGGCGGGCTCGCGGCCCGGCTCCAGCCGGTACTCCGCGGCGCTGGGCTGGGCGCCGATGGCGTGGGCCGACCACTTGACCGAGCCGTCCGGCCAGGTGGCCGTCACCCAGCTCTGCACGGCCACCTCGCGGCCGTCCGCGTCGGTCAGCGCGAACGGCGCGTCCCGCTCGACCGCACCGCGCGGCCACGGGACTCCCCAGGTCACCCCCTGCTCCCCCGGTCGGTCCAGCCAGCGCAGTGCTGTCATGCGATCTCCTTCAGCCGCTCCGCGACGATCCTCGCCACCTCGTCGGCGCCGCGGAAGCAGAAGTGGGTGTCATCGGCGATCCCGTCCGGATAGAGCGGGTGCACCCCGGGCGGGAAGTGCGTGAACAGGGTCGTGGACCCCTCCGGGCCGAGCCGCTCGTACAGCTCGGTGGTGGCGGCGGTCAGGTCGATCAGCGGCACGTCCTCGGCGGCGGCCAGCGCCCGGACATGGTCGGGGTAACCGCCGTGTGTGGGGACCAGCCGGTCGCCCTCCCATCGGCGCCGCTGCACCGGCGTGCACAGGACGGGCCGCGCCCCGGCCCCGCGCGCCTCCTTCACGAAGGCGCGCAGGTTGTCCTGGTACGGGAGGTCGAGCTCCTTCTGGTCGTTGTGCCCGAACTGGATCACCACCAGATCGCCGGGCACGGCCTCGCGCAGCAGCGCCGCCCACAGACCCTCGGCACGGTGGCTCGCCGTGGTGGCGCCGCCCTTGGCGAAGTTACGCACCGGGCGGCCCACGTACGCGCCGAGCTGCGCGCCCCACCCCGACATGGGCGCCTCGAACGCCGGGCATGAGGCGACCGTCGAGTCGCCGGCCAGCAGGATCGCAGGCGTCATTCCTTGACCGACCCGATCAGCACACCCTTGACGAAGTGCTTCTGCAGGAACGGGTAGAAGCACAGGATCGGCAGCGTGGCGATGACCACGACGGCGAACTTCAGCCCCTGGGTGGGGAAGAACACCGTCTCCATGGCCGACAGCGCGTTCTGCGCGTCCGCGCCGGTGAGCTGGCGGACCAGCACCTGTAGCGTCCATCTACTGGAGTCGTCGATGTAGAGCAGCGGCGACATGTAGTCGTTCCAGATGCCCACGGCGTAGAACAGCGAGAACGTCGCGATGATCGGCTTGGACAGCGGCAGCACGATCTTGAAGAAGACGCCCATCTCGGTGCAGCCGTCGATGCGTGCCGCCTCTTCCAGCGCCTCGGGCAGCTCCTGGAAGAAGCTCTTGACAATGATCAGGTAGAAGGGGTTGATCGCGAGCGGCAGGATCAGCGCCCAGTAGCTGTTGAGCATCCCCAGATCGCGGACGACGAGATAGGTGGGGATGATGCCGCCGCTGAACACCACCGTGAAGATCACCAGATTGAGCACCAGGGTACGGCCCGGCAGGTACCGCTTGGCCAGCGGGTAGGCCATGGTGAGCGTGAGCGCCACCTGGATGACCGTGCCGACGAGCGTCACCCCGATGGTTGTGAGCAGCGCCCTGATGAACACGTCGGTGGCGAAGATGTACTCGTAGGTGCTGGTGACGAACTTCTCCGGCCACAGGAAGAACGTCCGCGAGGCGATCTCCGACTCGGAGGCGAACGATCCGGCCAGGACGTACAGCAGCGGCAGGAGCGTGATCATCCCCAGCCCGACGAGGACGGCGATGTTGATCGCGTCGAAGACGCGGCTGCCCACAGAGCGGTATTGATTGACCGTCATGAGAGGGCCTCCGGAGTGAGCATCGCAGGGAGCGCCAGCGACCGAGGAGCGGAGCGGAGGAGGTCATCGGGAAACACAGACATGGTCGCTCCTAGAACAGGCCCCGCTGGCCGAGGCGCTTGGCCAGCCAGTTGGAACCGAAGATCAACAGGACTCCCGCCACGCCCTTGAACAGTCCGACAGCGGTCGCGTAGCTGTACGCGCCCTGGTTGATGCCCACGTAGTAGACGAAGGTGTCGAAGACGTCGGCGGTACCGCGGTTCAGGTTGTTGGTCATGAGCCAGATCTGCTCGAAGCTCATGTCGAGCAGGTTGCCGGACATGAGAATGGCCATGACGACGATCGTCGGGCGGATCGCCGGGAGCGTGACGTGCCACAGCTGCCGCCACCGTCCCGCGCCGTCCATCCTGGCCGCCTCGTACAGTTCCGCGTTCACCCCTGCCAGCGCCGCCAGATAGATGATCGTGGTCCATCCGGTGGTCTTCCAGAGCGTCTGCAGGATGATGATCGGCCGGAACCAATCGGGCTGCGCCACGTAGTCGATCTTCTGCCCGCCCAGGATCTCGTGGATCCAGCCCGCGAGGACGCCGTAGTCGACGGAGAACAGGATGTAGGTCAGCGACGCGACGATCGTCCAGGACAGGAAGTGCGGGATGTAGATCAGCGACTGCACCGAGCGCTTGAGTATGTTGATCCGCAGCTCGTTCAGCATGAGCGCCACGATGATCGGCGCTGGGAAGACGAAGATGACGTTCAGCAGCGCCAGGTACAACGTGTTGTACATCAAGCGGCCGAAGTCGGGCCCGGTGAACAGGTCCGAGAAGTGCTTGAAGCCCACCCATTCGCTGCCGTTGTAACCAAGGAACGGCACGAAGTCCTGGAAGGCGATCTGCAGCCCGCGCATCGGGACGTACTTGAAGACGAAGAAATACGCCAGCCCGGGGATGAGCAGCAGGTACAGCCATCGGTAGCGCCACAGCGTCTGGGCTCTCTTGGGCTTGTGCCCGGCTACCTTGGCCGCCTTGACCGGTGGCGGCGCCAGGTCGGTGGCCACTCGGCCTCCTTTCTAGGGGAGGGGCCCGTTGAGGGCCCCTCCCGTGTCACATCACTGGCCGAGCTTGGAGACCAGGTCGTTGATCTCCTGGGCGATCTGCGTGCCGCCGCCGTCGTACCAGCGCTTGATCTCAGCCTTCAGCTGCTCTTCGGTGAGCTGGCCGGCGAGGTACTTGATCCGCGCGTCGGTGACGATCGGGTTGAGCGTCGCGCCCTTGGCCACCAGGGTCGGCGGGACCACCGGCAGGCTCGGGTCGAACACGGCCGTCTTCAGGTCCTCGGCCACGCGCTCCTTGCGCTCGGCCAGGTCCTTCCGGTACGGCGCCTCCGGGGGAACGCGCGGGTAGGCGATACCGGTGGTGCCGGTGCTGGCCTGGGTGCCGAGCTGGATGAAGGCCTTGTCGACGTCGTCCTGGACCTGCTTGACCTTGGGGTCTTCCTGGTTGATCAGGACGGCTTCGCCGTTCTCGACCTTGAAGTTGCGTCCCTCGATGCCGTTGCTGAGCAGGACCTGGCCTTCCTTGCTTGCCAGCTTGTCGAGGGTCTTCAGCAGCTCGTCGAGCTGAGCCTCGGTCTTCACCCGCTGCTTGGAGACGGCCAGGATGTCGTTGTAGCCGCTGAACGGCAGGGAGAACTTCTTGCCGTCAGGACGGGAGAGGTTGCCGACGGTGAGGACCTTGTCGCCGTAGGTCTGCGGGTCCTGCTCCTTGAGCAGGTCGAGCAGCTGGGTGGTGCGGACGTCGACGTCGATGATGATGCCGCCCTTGTTCTGGACGAACGGGTCGTTCCACTTGGCGGTGTCGAGCGTGTTCCAGTCCGGGTTGACGAGGCCCTCGTCGATCATCTTCTTCGTGAAGCGGTTGGCCTCGAAGAACTCGGGCGTGTCGAACTCGGGCACGAGCTTGCCGTCGCGCTCGCCCCAGTTGTTCGGGGCGCCGAACCAGACGTCGATCACGTTGAACGGGTTGGAGGCCGCGAACTCGACGCCCGGCCACTTGGGAATGATCAGGCCGTAGGTGTCGTTCTTACCGTTGCCGTCCGGGTCCTTCTTGGTGAACGCTTCGGCGATCTTGTAGAGGTCGTCCGTGGTCTTGGGCGCCTCCAGGCCGACCTTCTTCAGCCAGTCGGCGCGGATCATGACTGCGGAGCGGAGCAGCGGCCTGGTCCGGTAGGGGCCGTAGATCTTGCCGTTGATCGAGGAGTTGAGCAGAACCTTCTCGTCACCGACCAGGTTGGGATACTTCTTGATCTTGTCGGTGAGGTCCCAGAACGCCCCGGCCGCGGCCGCCTTGCCGAAGGCCGGCGACTTCGGGTTGACCACCATGACGTCGGGGATGTTGGCGGAGGCCAGCGTGACGTTGACCTTCTCCTGGTAGTCCGCGTTCGGCACCCAGGTGACCTGGATCTTCTTGCCGAGGAACTTCTCGATCGCCTGGTGCAGCTCGCCCTGCGGGTTCGGGGCCGTGCCGAACAGCTTGGTCATGAAGGTGATGGTGTTGGCGTCGGCCTGGCTCGACTCGCCGCCACCACCGGTGCCGGAGCAGGCGGTTGCCAGCAGGGCGGTCGCTAGCGTTAACGCACCAGCCATGAGCCGACTACGAGATGCGCTCATAGGTTCCCTTTCGAATGCAGGCGCGCCTCGTTCTCCTGGAAGAAGCGCAGGCAGAGCCAGGTGTTGAGATAGATCCACGCGCCGACACTGATGATCAGCGCGAGGACGGGCAGCGTCGCGGTCACGTAGGCGATCACCCACAGCGCGAACAGCAACAGCACAGTGGAGGCCGGCCGGGTCAATGCCAGGAGCGACGCCTTGGGGATGTAACCCCAGAGCGGCAGCTCGTAGTGCACGTACAACGGTCCGATGTACGTGCCGACCGCGGCCAGCGCGAGCAGCGCAACGAACGTCGCAATCCGCAGCCCGCCCGATTCCGTACCCTGCGCGGCGAAGTACAGGTAGTTGCCGATCAGGACGGTGGCGAGCAGCGCCACCGGCAGGACCAGCAACGAGGCCCGGACGAACTCCCGTCGGTAGACGGTCCAGAATTCACGCCAAGCCTGAAACGATTCATTGTGGGCATGCCTCCGAGCCAGGGTGTAGGCGGCTACAGTGGCGGGCCCGAGCCCGAGGATCACGCCTCCCGCGAGGGTGAAGACGATCCACATCAGGTTCAGCTGGACCGCCCAGATCAGCTCTGAACAGGCAGCTTGGATTCTGATCGACGTTGCGGGATGGTTCATCCGGCATACCACCTTTCGTGGCATCTGCACGGATCGGGGGTGGGTTGTTGCCCCGCAGTTCCTGCCCAGTTACAAGCGAGTGAACGGCGGGTTGGTGCGAAATTAGTGTTGAATCGACTCAAAGTCAATGAGCCGAGACGCGGAGATTTCCGTACTCTCCGATCAGCGGAGCCATCTGACGAAAGCCGACCTTGCCCCCTGCCAGGGCGGAACCGCCGATCGAGCCGTCGTCCGCCCAGCGGAACGAGACCAAATCGTTGATTGCGAAGGTGATCTCCGACCCCTTGACATCGAGGCGGACGGCATAGGGGCCCTCGGCGTCGAGCACCGCCGGGAGCGGGTCCGGGCCCTGCGCGACCAGGTGGAAGCCGTGGCTTTTGCGCAGGTTGCAGGTGTGCAGGGCACGTTCTGAGGCCCACATGCGGCGGAAATAGGAGACGTGGTAGGCGTCGATGTCGCCGTGGTGGTACTGGTCGTACGGGCCGGTGCGCTCGGCCAGGCCAGGGTCGAACAGATCCTCGCCGTTCCTGCCCCGGGCATGGAAGAACATGATGGCCAGGCCTGGCTCCCTGACCGGCCAGAAGTCCCATTCGACGCTTATGTCGGCAGGGAACTCCTCAGGGCACCACAGCACCACGTTGGCCGCCTGGCCGTCGGAGGCGGGTCTTCGGCTCTCCAGGCGCATGCGGCCCTGCGGGAAGGAGAGGGCGCCATCGCCCTCCATGCGGAAACCTTCCAGGTCGTCGGGGGTGGCGAGGGGGTTGCGGTAAATGATCTCGGGCAATGGGGTTCCTTCCGGTGGGCACGCCGGCAGGGGCCCTCGCCCCTGGCACTGGCGTGGCCCGGAATCGGTGGCAAGAAAGCGGTGGAGCGTCAGTCGTCGCGGCGCATGGCGCTGGACTCCCTTACCACCAGGTCGGGCTGGAAGATGACCTGTCTATGGCGATGCTGGTCGGGCTCGGCGACCTCCTCGAGCAGCAGGTCGATCGCCGTACGCCCGAGCAGCTCACGCGGTTGCCGCACCGACGACAGCGGCACCGCGGCGGCCGCGGCGAAGTCGATGTCGTCGTACCCGATGATGGCCAGGTCATGGGGCACGCGCAGCCCATGGGTGGCCATCGCTTGTAAGAAGCCGAGCGCCATCATGTCGTTGGCGCAGAAAACGGCGGTGGGCCGTTTACTTGGTGGCAGGGCTGCCACGCGCTCCCCGATGGCCCGCCCCTCGGCAACGGTCAGCGCGGGGGCGGTGGCGGTGAGCAGTTCGACCGCGCCGTCGGCGGCGGCGACGGCGCTGCTCAGGCCCGCGTGCCGGTCGGCCACCTGTTTGATGGACGGCGGCCCGCCGACGAACATGATCCGCCGATGCCCGCGTTCGACGAGGTGAGCGCCGGCGATCTGCCCGCCGAGCCGGTCGTCGACCGCCACCGAGCACTGCAGCCCGGAGGCCGGGCGGTCGACCAGCACCACGGGCGTGCCCCTGGCGATCAGCTCCTCCAGCCAGGGGGTCTCGGTCTCGACCGGGGTGATCAGTATGCCCATCACCCGCTGCTGTTCGAGCTGGTCGAGGTGGCGGCGCTCGCGACCGGGGTCGCCGGCGCTGTTGCAGAGCACCACCATGGTGTCGTGGTCGTCGGCCAGTGACTCGGCGCCCTGGGCCACGTCCACGAAGAACGGGTTGGACACGTCGAGAACGACGAGCCCGACCGTCCGGCTGCGGCCCATCCGCAGGTGGCGGGCCACCTCATTGCGGACGAAACCCAGCTTTTTGATCGCTTCGAAGACGCGTTCGCGTGTGGCGGGGGACACGATCTCCGGGCGGTTGAGCACATTGCTCACGGTGCCCACTGAGACGCGCGCCAGCTGCGCGACCTCCTTGATGTTCCTGGTCGCCATCGATCCTCACGAGGCCGTGCTGCTGTGATGTCGGTCATCATAGCGGGTTTCAAGATTCTTTTGAATCGTCTCAAAACCTCAAAACGGTCACGAGGCCGATGTTGCGGTGGTGGACTTCATGCCGTCGAGCATCAGATGCAGGTATTTCGCCGGGTCGGCCGCCACCGGAGCGGGCAGCTTGTCGGGGTGGCAGGTGAAGACGTTCAAGAGGTGAACGAGGTCCTCAACGCCGACGTCGGGCCGCATCGAGCCGTCCGCCTGGGCCTGCCGTACGAGAGCGTCGAGCTGCTCCATCCACCGTCCGCGCGACCGCGCGAACTCCGCCCGGTCCACGATCGTCTCCTCTGGCAGCTCTGCCAGCGCGGTGGCCAGAGCGGCGCGGCCGGGCTCGGCGACCCAGGAGACGAAGTCCCAGATCGCGCCCCAGGCATCCGAGCTGCTCTTCTCGGCCTCGTCCAGGGCCTTCGCCATGGAGTGGACGTAGTGGTCGCCGACGACCGCGATGAGGGCATGCCGGTCGGGGAAGCGGCGGTAGAGCGTGCCGACGCCGACCCCGGCGCGCTTGGCGATGGCCTCCATGGGCGCATTCACCCCGCGTTCTGCCACGATCTCGGCGGCCGCCTCGACGATCTTGTCCAGGTTCCGCCTCGCGTCCGCGCGCACCATACGACTCCTGGAGTCCGAAGTGGACGACTCGATTCCGGTTAGTGTACCGTCCCGCGTAAGCGGAATTTGAGATTCCACTTAGGGGGAGGACGAGATGATTGTGGTAACAGGCGCCACCGGCTCCATCGGACGCGCGCTCGTCGAACGGCTGACCAGCTCCGGCGGGCACGACGTGCTCGCCGTCGTCCGCCGCCCCGCCGAGGACCTGGCGTGCGACTACGCGCTGGGCGACTTCACCGAGCCCGAGACGATCGGCAGACTGCTGTCGCCCGGCGACCGCCTGTTCCTCAACAGCTCGCTCTGGCCGGGCTTCGTCGACGCGCACCGCGCCGTGATCGACCTGGCCGCGCGGGCGGGCGTGGCACAGGTGGTCGCGGTGTCCGTACGGGGGGCGAGCCCCGGGCAGAAGCTCGGCGGCGGAATGCACGGCGAGGTGGACGCCCACCTGAGGAAGTCGGGCCTGCCGTGGACGATCCTGCAGCCGACCGGGTACATGCAGAACCTCCCGCGCGACGTCCGGGACGGCCGGCTCTACGGCTCGTACGGACCCAAGCAGGTCAACTACATCGACACCAGGGACATCGCCGAGGTGGCGGCCGCGCTGCTGACCGGCCCGGTCGGCCCCGACCGCGACCATGTGCTCACCGGGCCGGAGTCGCTGTCCCACGAGCAGATCGCCGAGGCCGTCGGCGCGGCGATCGGCCGCCCGGTCCGGTATGTGGACCTGCCCGTCCCGGAGATGGCCGCCCACCTGGAACGGCAGGGCATCCCGCAGCCGCACGCCGGTGACCTGGCCGCGCTGATGGCCGAGACCGGCGACGGCCGCTGGGCGACGACCACGACGACGGTCGAGGACCTGACCGGCCGCGCGCCGCGCCCGTTGTCCGCCTACCTGGCCGACCACAAGGACGCCTTTTGACGCTGCCCTCATGAGGGGCGAACTCAGCGTTCCGCACGCCCTCAGGGCTTGGTGAAGACAGCGGTGTCGAGGTCGAAGCCGATCGGGTCGGGGATGTGCACCGTGGATCCCCTGGCGACGCGGGTGAAGGTCTGGTACTCGCCTTCTTTGGCGTCGCTGAGCACGGTGACGGTCGGCGGTACGGCGATCGGGTCCACCAGAAGCATGACTGGCACGCCGCCTGCGGCATACATGGGAGGCTTCTTCACTCGGTCGTCTTCGACGCTGCTCGGCGAGATCACCTCGACCACCATGAGCAGACCCGAAGACAGCAACTCCCTGTCGTCCCAGCGACGGCAGTCAGGCGGGGCGACCACATAATCGGGCTCGACGGGGGTCTGCGGTCCATCAATGCAGACATCCACATTGCCCGCGAAGCCGTCCCAGCCGCGTTGAACGAGCAGAGGAAGCAACGCGCTGTGGATAAGCATCGCGATTCTCGCGTGCTCGGGGGTGCCGACGGGGCTCACGATCAATCTCCCATCGATGACTTCGGTGCGAAGGCCGGGAAGAGGCGGCAGCGCGTCGAACAGTTCGCGGGCTGTGGCGGGTAGCCGTGCGGTGTCGGTCTCGGGCCTGAGCCTGCAGGGGCGCCCGCGTGATGCCATGACCATGTTGAGCTCCCTATGTTGGTGTTGCGTTGTTGTCTTCTTTTCTTTCTTGTACAGACACGAAGAGTTTGAAGCGCTCCCACGGCTAAAGCTAAAGCCGGGGGATTCCAGCCAGCTCAGGACTCGCCGTAACGGTGTCGTCCTGGGCCGCTGTTGCTTGGCGGTTCGCCTTCCGGCCTACGCGATTGCGTGGTTTGCGCGCCCCAACCCGCACGACCGGTCCGGCCGTGGCGAGCTCCGCCCTCCCGGCGGTGAGGATGTTCTTGGCGGCATTCACGTCCGCGTGATCACGATGCCCGCACATGGTGCACACGAAGGCCGCTTGGCTCTTGCGGGACTTCGCATCCACGTTCTTGCACTCATGGCACGTGATGGACGTGTTCGCCGGGTTGACGGTGATCACAAAGGTGCCCGTGTACCGGGCCTTGCTGCGGACCGCGAGCTCGATCCGATGCCATCCCTTGTCCAGGATGGCGCGGTTCAAGCCGGACTTGGCGGCGGCCCCGTTGGGCAGGAACGCCCCAGGCCTGTCCGGATCCGGCCGCGGTGCGACGGCCTTGGTCATGTTCTTGGTCTTGAGCGCCTCGAACACGATCAGGTCATGGTCGCGGGTCAGCACGTGGGCGGTCTTGGCGGCGAAGTCTGCTCGCCGTCTGCGGATCTTCGCGGCGAACGCCCCTACGCGGCGCGCGGCACGCGTGCGCCGGTTACTGCCCTTGGTCGTGCGGGCCAGGTCCCGCTGCAGTTTGGCGGCGTGCTCGACCTCGCGGCCGGTGGCGAACACCTTGTGGTGGAACCGCCCCTGGCTGGTGGTCAGGATCTTTGCCACCCCGCGGTCGACCCCGATGCCGCTGTCGGGGTTGGCGTGCCGGGCGGGAGTCTGGACGCCGTCGTCGACCAGGAAACTGATGTACCAGCGCCACCCCTCCTGCAGCACGGTCGCGTTCTTGACCGGGCCGCCCAGCGGGCGCGTCCAGCGGAACCGAACCCAGCCCAACTTGGGTAGCCGGGCCCGTGCCCACCGCCGGTTGAGCCGCTCCACAGCGATCTTCCCGCCTTCGGGGAACCGGAACGACGGGCGGGTGCGCCTCTTGGACTTCCAGCGCACCTTGAACGTCCCGTGCTGGGCGCACGCCTGATCCAAATCGATGAGGGTTTGTTGCAGGCAGTGCCCGGGTACTTCGGCCAGCCACTCCAGCCCTGGCTCGCCTTTGGCCTCCACCAGCTGGCGGGCCTGCTCGTGGTAGCCGATGAACCCTCCGCGCCGCCGGTAGGCGCGGCGTTGCTCCAGCGCAGTGTTCCACGCAGCCCGGCATGCCCCGCCGATCCGCTCGGCGAAAGCGGCCTGCTCGGCGGTGAGGTCGAGCAGGTACCGGCGGCCGGTCAGCATGATCCACCGCCTCTTCCGCCGATCTTCGGCGTACTGCTCGACCACATCCAAAGGCGCGCCACCCATAGCGGCCGCCACAACGTCGATGGCTCCGACCTCAGGGGCGGGAACTCCTGACCGCTGACACTGCAGGCAAGCCCCTCCACGGCCTTGTTCAGACGATGAATGCCGAACTGAGCGGCTGCTTCTACCAGCAGGTCTATGGGGCCGGGCACGGCGTCCGGTTCCACCAGCAAGGGTTCCTTCCATCGATCGCATCACCGATGTGTTACTTGAGCTGTTCGCCGATCCTGCCTGCTGAGGTGCCCGACGCCGGAACGCCAGGGCCCCGAATGACATGGAATATGCGTGAGAACGCGGTGTCACATGCGTTCGCAGTGTCATTATGGTGTCACTGATTGTACATGCGTCTGGCTGTCTATCGCATGGATTTTCGAGAGAAGGGCTTACCCTCCATAGCTGAAGCCAGAGGTCCGCGCCCTAGATCTTCGATCGCATCGTCGGGAAGCTGCACAGCCGCTAGGTAGGGCTGGACCGCCGCCCTCCGTGACCACTAGACGGCCATCGTCAAGGATCCAGCGATCATTCCGGAGGGCCAGGGTCGACCACGCGGACGCGGACGGCGCGGAAGGTCGCCGGGGTATCCCGCAGCACGGCGAGCTTGGGGTCGGGTACGACCAGAAAGGGCTCGGTCTCCAGGGCGAGCAGCGGCGCCAGGCGCCGGTCGTCGCGCAACGCGTCCACCGCCCTGCGGTCCCCGCCGAACACCACCCCGTCAAGCTCCCCCAGGTACGGCGACAGCACCCGCACCGCCGTCTCCACCGCGTCGTCGAACGCCTTGTCCGCCTGGTTGCGCCGCCGCCTGGCGAAGCGCTGCTGCGACCACCCGCCTGCCGCCGTACGCCCCTGCACCAGCCGCGACCCCACCTTCGACGCCACCAGCGCCGAGCCGTGGAAGACCCCGGCCGCGTACCCGCCGAGCCGTACCAGGAAGACCCCCACCCGCCGCTCGGCCTGGGCGTGCGTGACGAGCCTGGTGACGTGGGGCGGCCCCGGCTTCATGGGCGGGAACGGCACGTGCAACTCGGCCAGGGCCCCGTCGGCGGCGCTCAGCCGCACCACTCGGGCGTCCCCGGTCGCGGAGAAGGGGCCGTGGCGATCGGCGAAGCCGTCGATCCACGGGTGCACGCGCTCGGGCGGCACCGTGACCCACCGGCCACCGCCTTTGGCCGGACGCGCGCTCATGCTCTGAAGGCTAATGGACGGAAACCGAACGGCATTCCCCTTCGGGCCGGTGGGGAACTGCAGGGTAAATGTCGGTTAATTCTGTTTCGTGGGCCTTCTGTGACTCCAGCTGCGGGCGGAATCATCTGCTTGTGTCGTCCTCCCTGCTCACCAGCCCCATGGTTGACCTCGACACCGGGGCGGTCATCGCGCACCCCGCCGTCGTCGACCAGGCGGACACGCTCCGGGCGACCCCACTGCCTATGATCCTCGAGCTCCCCGCCCAGGTGGTGCTGTCGGGCGCGGGCGCGCTCGCGCCGCTGCACGAGGCGCTCCGCCGGGCGGGCAGGCATCCGCGCGAGGCGATCCTCCTCCTCACTGGACCGTGCCAGGAGCAGGACCGGCCGCTGCTGAAGGTCGGGCTCGACGGCCTGCGCAACATCGGCTACCTGCTGGGCTTCGCCGACGTCGGATCGTACGGCGCGTCACTGGAGCTGATCACGCACTCCTCGCCGTACCTGCTGGCCCTGAACCCCGACCTGGTGGCGCGTATCCCGGCCGACCACCGGGCGACCGCGGTGGCGCGGTCGGTGGTGACGCTGGCGCGCGGCATCGGCGCGCACGTGATGGCGCCCGGCGTCGAGCGCGAGGCGCAGGTGGCGGTGGTCCGCGGCATGGGCGTGCGGCTCGCGCACGGCCCGCTGCTCGCGCCCGGCCCCGACGGCAAGGTACGGGTGCCGCTCCCCGTCGCCGACACCACGCCGGAGGCCGCGCTGCTGGGCCCGCGCGTTCAGGAGCTGCTGATTCCCGCGGTGACGCTGCCTGCCGAGGCCAGGGCAGAAGAGGCCGTGGAGGCGTTCGGGCATGAGCCGACGATCACCAGCGTGATCCTGGTGGACGAGTACCAGCGGCCCAAGGGCAGCCTGGACCGTAGCCGGTTCCTGCTGTCGTTCGCGGCCCGTTTCGGTCACGCCCTGCACGGGTCGAAACCGGCGCAGCGGCTGGCCGACCCGCCGCGCACGGTCCCGCGGACGACCCCGGCCATCGCGGCCATGCAGGCGGCCGGCCGGGACGCCGGCCGCGTTTACGACGATCTCGTGGTGACCGACGAGATGAACCGTTGCCTGGGCATCGTCCGCGTCTCCGACCTGATCAGGCAGGTGGCCTCGGTCAGGAGCTGATAACGACTCGCCGGCGGTCCTGGGCGGCGGCGCGACGCCCGGATATGAAGATGGCATGCCGCTGAACAGACGGGCCCTGCTCGGCACGGGGGTGCTGGCCGGGGTTGCCGCGTGCACGCCCGCGCCCGCCCAGAAAACCCAGAACACGCCGAACGTTCCGCAGCGCCGCGCCTTCGATCCCCAGGACTGGGCCTCCGTCCGGGCGCAGTTCGCACTGGATCCCGCTTACGCGCAGTTCGCGGCGTTCGTGCTGGCTCCCGCTCCGGCGCCGGTCCGCGAGACGATCAGGACGTACCGGGACGCCCTGGACGCCGACCCCGAGTACACGCCTGCTGGTGGCCGGTCCCCCGACCAGGCGGTACGCGAGGCCGCGGCCCGCTACCTGGGCGCGCGCGCCGAGCCGGGCGACATCGCGCTGACCGACAGCACCACGATGGGCCTCGGCCTGCTCTACTCCGGCATCCGGTTGCGCCCGGGACAGGACGTGCTGACCACCGAGCACGACTTCCTCGCCACGCACGAGGGCCTGCGGCTGCTGGCCGAGCGCACCGGCGGGAAGGTCCGCAGGGTGCGGCTGTACGACGGCCCGGCGGCGGCCTCGGAGGACCGCATGGTGTCGGCGATCAGGAGCGGGCTCGGCCCGCGCACGAGGGTGGTGGCGGTCACCTGGGTGCATTCGAGCACCGGCGTCCGCGTGCCGGTCCGCGCCATCGCCGACATGCTGGCCGAGGTCAACAAGGGCCGCGACGAGCATGACCGGGCGCTGCTGTGCGTGGACGGGGTGCACGGGTTCGGCGCGATGGCCGGCGGGGTGGCGGATCTGGGCTGTGACTTCCTGGCCAGCGGCACGCACAAGTGGTTGTTCGGGCCGCGCGGCACCGGCATCATGTGGGGCCGGGTCTGGGACGCGGTCGCGCCGATCATCCCGAGCTTCAGCCAGGCCGCGTTCGACGCCTGGCAGAGCGGCGGGTCGCCGGGCGCGAGCACGGCCGAGCTGGTCACGCCGGGCGGCTACAAGGCGTTCGAGCACCGATGGGCGATGCCGGAGGCGTTCGCGTTCATGACGGCCATCGGCAAGGACCGCGTGCAGCGGCGTACACAGGAGCTGGCCGCCCGGCTCAAGAGCGGCCTGCGGGAGCTGCCGCACGTCACGCTGGCCACGCCCGAGTCGCAGGAGCTGTCGGCCGGGCTGGTGTGCTGCTCGATCAGCGGCATGCAACCGCTGGAGGCGGTGAATCGGCTGCACGCGCAGAAGGTGGTCGCGAGCGTCACGCCGTACAACGAGCCGCTGCTGCGGTTCGGCACGAGCATCGTGACGACGCCCGAGCAGGTGGATCAGGCGATCAAGGCGGTGGAGGGCCTGCGATGAACGGGGAGGAGCCGTACGCGCCGGAGATCGGGCCTTATCGTTTCGCTCGGATGATTTCCGCTCTTTCCCAGGCTCGCCTTGCTTCCTCCTCACGGTCCAGCTCCGAGAGGGTCACAGCGAGGTTGGTCAAGGAGTCGGCGAAGTCGGGGCGGTAGCGGCCGGGGTCGGCCGCGGCCAGCTGCTGGTAGATCATGACAGCTTCTTGCTCGGCGCTCAGGGCTTCGGCCGGGCGGTCGACCTGCGAGAGGATCGCGCCAAGGTTGATCAGGCATTTGGCGAGGTCGGAGCGGTAGTCACCGGAGTCGGTGGCAGCCAGCTGCCGGTAGAGGGCGACGGCTTCTCCCTCCGCGATCAAGGCTTCGGCCGGCCGGTCCACCTCTAAGAACCGCACACCGAGGTTGGTCAGGGATTCAGCGAGGTCGCGACGGTAGCGATCGGGGTCGGTCGCGACCAGTTGCCGGCGGATGGTGATGGCTTCCTTCTCCGCGGTCAAGGCTTCGGCCAGGCGATCCACCTCAGAGAGCCGCGAAGCGAGGTTGAACAAGGATTCGGCGAGGTCAGGACGGTAGTCACCCGAGTCGGTCGCGACCAGCTCCCGGTAGTGCGCAACGGCCTCCTCCTCCGCACCCAAAGCTTCAGCCGGGCGGCCCAGCTCCGAGAACGTCACACCAAGACTCGTCAAGCACTTCGCGAGCTCAGGACGGTAGTCATTCGAATCGGTCCCGACCAGCTGCCGGTAGAGGACGACAGCCTCCTCCTCCGCACCCAACGCCTCAGCCGCACGACCCAGCTCCGAAAGGGTCACACCGAGACTGGTCAGCGATTCGGCAAGGTCGAAGCGATAACGGTCAGGAGAGCTCGCGGCCAGCTGCCGGTAGATGGCGACAGCCTCCTGCTCCACCATCAACGCTTCGGCGGCGCGGTCCAGCTGCGAAAGGGCCACACCGAGGTTGATCAGGGACTCGGCGAGGTCGGAACGGTGGTCATCGGGATCCGTCGCGGCCAGTTGCCGGCGGATGGCGACGGCTTCCTCCTCCGCGATCAAGGCTTCGGCCGGGCGATCCAGCTCCCCAAGACGCTTGCCTCGTTCCAACAGCAACCGAGCTCGCTCGGTCTTGGCGGCGTCATCCGGGACCTTGGCCATGGTCCACCTCTCCATCCACATCAGGCAGCGACCGCTGCGGTTTCTCCATGGCTTCGTAACGCCCACCAGGGGCGCCCGGGCCTGTCCAGAAAACGGTGTAACTCGATCTTGAATTAGTTCTATCGAGTGGTCGGGGTCAGACGGCCTTCGAAGGTGATGGCGAAGGCGTTCAGAGCGGCTTTCCAGCGGGTGATCCAGCGTTTG